>CAZXJC010000175.1:0-2848 GCA_964640885.1 uncultured Pirellulaceae bacterium
GAAGGCGTACAAGTTGTCCGACGACCATAAACAGATCCTGCTGGGCGGACGAATGCCGTCGCTTGAAGTCCAGGTCAACACGAAGGAGTGGGTGCGTTACCGATATTTGATGCAGAAGCCCAATTACGAACTGACGGGACACCCGATGTTTCAGACGCTCAAAGGGACCATCGATTTCGATGATGTGGACATTCTCGACTCGGATCCCGCGATAGATTTGATTGTCGCGGAAGAGAATCGCCTGTATGGCAAAGAAGCGTTAGTTGAGTCGTTGAGCCGGGCTAAGGTTGATGAGACTTTTGCTGCTCGGCTGAAACAGTATCGAGCCGCTGTGCAGGCCTTTGAGTCCGTCGAAGACGGCGTATCAGCTCATCTCCTCAAGCCCCTGCGCAAGTACATCGTATCCTTGCGATCCTATGTTGAGTCTCCGGGGCTAAGGACAATACAAGCCACGCACTACAACGAGATGATTGTCCTGACGCGCGTCTTGAATCGGCTCGGGGGTAAATCAGTGGGCTCGGCAGTCGCACTGAATACGACTAGGCTGAAGGCCAGCAGGAAACCTCATTTTCCCGGCAAGCGGGAACCGCGTCCCAGCCAGGTCACGATTGTTGACATCCGCTCGAACAAGTTGCGCTACGACGAATACGAACCTGCCAGCACAACGGCAACGCTAGTCAATCACACCGCGCAAATGGTGACCGGCATGTTGCGAGCGAAAATGATTGTCGATCTGGATACAATGCGCCAGCTAGCGGAAGAGCAGTCGTTCACGATCAAGTCGGGGGAAACTCGCAAGTGGACGTTCGCATACAACGTGGGTTCCGAAACGTACGGCCGAACTATCGAGGTCGATTTTATTGACGGTAAAGGGAAGATACTAGATAAGTGGCAGGAGTATTACGCTGTTGCCCGCGAGTTCTTTCGAGTCCATCAGCATTCTTATCAGGTGTGAGGCAAGTATTGGACCGAAGATCCGCATATTTTCTACTACAACCAGAAGCACTATTTTGCTCATGAACCGACAGCTTTGGGTGTCGAGCCGTTCGAGGCGGAAGTGTACATCACAGGGCAGACGGGCTATCGCATCAATGCGGAGCTTCGCAAAGCCCAAATGGCTTTCGACAAAACGCAGGGCATTCTCAGCACTTTCTATACGATCGCATCGTATGATGGGCAGATGGGCTATGAACAGGCTCGGCAGCACCCCGAATACCTGTTGTATGACCCCAATGGCCAGCCTGCGGTCGACCCGATTTATGGCGGCTATCCCAATCCAATGGAACTGGCATCACCGCTGGAGGTTGGACCGAAACGGAAGGAGATGCAGATCAAACCGTACCTCGATCGCGAGATTCGTCCCTGGCAACATGTCAGCATGAACATGGCTCGCAAGGATGCCGTCCTCTATGCTATAAAGCGGATAAGGGTGTATGCCAAGCTCTGGGGGTTTGGTGGAGTTTATTGGGATGGTTGCTTGGGAGTGTGGACAGGATACAACTACGAGGGCAAGCGTAATGTGCCATCGGGCAAGTACGACGACTACGTGGAACTGAACGCTCGCAATCATCGTTTGTGGAATCAGATTCTCAAGGCAGACGACCCGTACTTTGGGACGTGGGTCAACTGGGGAGTGGAAGCCACGGGTGACTTTGCGAAGCGACACGGCATAAAGATTTGGCAAGGGACGGGCGTGAATGACGACGACCCGCGCGACGACAATATCCGAGCCGCGACCGATGCCAAGAATGTCATGTTGCTTGACGAGCACCAAAACTTTACGGGAGATGACTATCGCAAATTGCTTCGTAATCGGTTGCGTAGTCGCGACCATTACGTGCAGAAGTATGGAGCGAGCCACATCATTGGCTATGCGAGTTCGGCTGTGGATGTGCAGGAGCCAGGGGCCACGAAATGGGGTTGGCCGGCGTGGAACCATGTCATGTCGCAGCTGATCGCGACGCAGTCGCACCTAGCATCGTTTTTTGTGCCCAGTCAGAGGCCAGGAATACAGTTTATGACTCGGTACTCACGGTTCATTTGGGCGCGCGACATACGTGCAGTGCCTCCACAGATTGCAGGGCAGGACGTTCAGGTGAAGTCGGGAGAAGAACTGTGGTGGAAACGGCTCGTCTATCAACGCAAGACGGCAGCAGGGCGCGACGTCATCATCCACCTGTTACGCATTCCTCCGACCCCGAAAGTTGACTATGCTTGGGCCGACGAACCTTTGTCATTAAAGGGCGTCCAAGTCATCATAAACGCTCCTGGTGAAAAACTGCACACGGCTCAAGCGTGTCGTGCTTATCACTATGAGGAACCGCAACAAGTCGTGCAGCGAGAAATGGAGGCCAAAACCAGCGGCCCCGAAGTAACCGTTTCTGTCCCACCTTTTCGTTACCACACGATGCTCGTCTTACGCTTCACCGCATTTGCAAGCAAGAAGCCTTAGTCCCGTAGCCGACTTCGTAAAAAACTGACCTTTTTCGGCTCCGTTTCACTTGGATGTTGCCTACCAGTGTGTGATACACGCCCCGCGACATGGCTGGGCAGAAGCGGTCTGTGGCTAGAGTCAACTACATCATAGAATACCCTGTCGCTCTTGAGATAGGGCCTTCCCTGGGAATCTGGCTGATACGATAAACCTCCACTTTGGCTGCTATGTGAGCAATTCCTGCCAATATCCCACCGCTTTACCCCAAAACTTCAATTGTGATAGAATGCCAAAGCTAGCCCCTTGTCGGATTCAGGCATAATAAGCAAAAGGTAACCTAGGGGCATCTCCCTTTTCAGCGGGCAAACGGTCAAAGTTTACAATGTAGCCAGACATTTAGTACGACTGCTAGCC
>CAZXJC010000176.1:0-3033 GCA_964640885.1 uncultured Pirellulaceae bacterium
AGCTGAAGCCACCGAGGAAGAGGAAGAGGAAGACAGCGAAGAAGAAGCTGAAGCCACCGAGGAAGAGGAAGACGAGGAGCCGACCAAGCAATGGTATATCCTCAAGGTGCAAGTGAACCGTGAAAACTCCATCCGTGATGCGTTGGAACGGCGGGCCAAGATCGCAGGACTCGAAGAGTTCATCGGCGACGTGGTGGTTCCGACCGAAGAAGTCGCTGAATTCAACAAAGCCGGTAGGCGTCGGATTGTCAAAAAGAAGCTTTTCCCCGGCTACATCATGGTCCACATGATCATCAACGATGACACCTGGTTTCTGGTCCGAGAAACGCCGGGAATCGGAGACTTTACCGGAGCAGGCGGTAAGCCGACGCCGATGGATTCACTCGAAGTCGATCGCATCCTCAAAACCAGCGAAGAAATCGATGATGGAGACCAGCAAGTGAAAACCGCGATTCCCTTCAAGACAGGGGACCGTGTACGGGTTAAAGACGGTTACTTCCTCAATTTCGAAGGGGAGGTAGAAGGGATCGATGAAGCCAACGGACGGGTGACAGTAATGATCAACATTTTCGGACGTTCGACCCCAGTCGAACTGGAACACTGGCAAATCGAAGACGTCTAAAACTTACACAGGCAAAACTGATTATGGCAAAACAAATATCCGGTCAAGCAAAATTCCAGGTTCCCGGCGGACAGGCAACACCAGCTCCGCCAGTCGGTACCTCGCTTGGAAAGTTCGGCATCAACCTGGGGCAATTTGTACAACAATTCAACGACCGCACCAAAGAGTACAATGGAACACCCATTCCGGTCATCGTGACTGTCTACGGAGATCGCTCCTTTGACTTTGTCACGAAGAGTCCGCCAGCAGCCGCGCTGCTCAAGCAAGCAGCTGGTATCGTCAAAGGATCAGGAATCCCCAACAAAGAAAAGGTTGGAACCGTGACACGGGCACAAATCAGTGACATCGTGCAAAAGAAGATTGCCGACCTGAATGCCACGGACCAGGAAAATGCACAACGCATGATCGAAGGAACGGCCCGCAGTATGGGCATTACCGTTACGGACTGACGATTCGTGAAATGTTTTGGAAGCGCGGCAAGTAACCGCCTTGAAAGACAGATAACAGAAGAATGACAAAAGCATCAAAAAGATTTCGATCCCTGCAAGAAAAAAACCCGGGTGTTGAACCGGTAACTCTCGCCCAGGCAGTCGAACAGCTTAAGCAGTGTGACAACACCAAGTTTGATCAAACCGTGGAAATCCATCTGCGCCTTGGTATCGATGCCAAGCAGGCAGATCAACTCGTCCGTGGTTCGGTCGTGCTGCCGCATGGGATCGGTCGCCCTCAACGGGTCATTGTCTTTGCCAAGGGTGATATGGCCTCCGCAGCCGAAGCTGCCGGAGCAGACGAAGTGGGCCAAGAAGAACTGGCCAAGAAAATCAGTGACGGTTGGCTCGAGTTCGACGTCTGCATTGCTGCTCCCGACATGATGGGCCTGGTAGGGCCATTGGGACGCGTCCTCGGCCCGCGTGGAATGATGCCCTCACCCAGAGCCGGTACGGTCACTCCTGACGTAGCAAAAGTCGTCGAAGAATACAAAGCAGGAAAAGTTGAGTTTCGCAATGATGACGGTGGCAATGTTCATGCCGTCGTTGGCAAACTCAGTTTTGAACCAAAGCAGCTTCAGGATAACATCCAAACCTTTATTGACTTTATCCATTCCCTGAAGCCACAAGTACTCAAAGGAACCTATGTACGTGGAATCGCCATCTGCGCAACGATGAGCCCTTCTATTCGCATAGCCGCTTAACCCACCTGAAACACAAAACAATTAAACCCACTTAACGATTGAATCCTTGCCATGAGCAAATACGTAAAAAACTTGATTGCCGATGACCTCAAGAAACGACTCGAAGGAATCGACGAAGCCTTGCTGGTTAATGTCATTGGAGTTGACGCAAATAAAACCGTTGCCCTGCGACGACAACTGCGCGAAAAAGACATTAAGTTGCTGGTTGTTAAGAACAGCCTGGCCCAACGCGCTACCGAGGGAACCCCGTTAGCCCTGGCCTTTGAAGGCCTCGAGGGGACCGCAGCCATTTGCTGGGGTGGTGAAGACTTTATCACGCTCGTGAAAGAAGTCATTGAACTGGATAAGAACGAGGAATACGAGCCTTTTGCGGCACGTTGTGGTGTCATGGATGGCGAAGCTGTCTCCGCCGAACGCCTGCGAGAGATTAGCAAATGGCCCAACCGCCAGGAACAACTGAGTATCCTCTCCGGACAGATTCTCAGTCCTGGAGCCAATTTGTCAGCACAACTGCGTGGCCCAGCTGGACAGCTGGCCAGTCAGGTCAAGCAGAAAGGAGAAGAAGGCAGCTAATTGCCAACGGCAAACCGAGGCGACAGCCAGTTAATCAGACTGGTTTCCGCATCCACTTGCTGGTGGCATAACGGAGCAAGTTGCTCCTCACTACAAACTTTCACCGTGATGGTACTGCAAACTGCTAACCATCGTGAACTTAAATCAATCACATTCATAGTTAAACGCATCGAAACGGGTTCATCGACTAAACCCAACGCGGTGCCTAACGAGAAAGGGCTTTCATTGTCATGGCCGAAGAAACTGCAACCGTTGAAGTAGCTCCCGAGTTAAAGGAACTGGGAGACAAAATCGCCGATCTTACGTTGAAACAAGCGATTGAACTTAGCGATTACCTGAAGGATGAACACAGCATCGAACCAGCTGCTGGCGGCGGCGTTGTGATGGCCGCGGCGGGCGGCGGTGGCGGAGCCGAAGAAGTTCAACAGACCGAGTTCGATGTCGTGCTAACCGGATTTGGCGACAAAAAACTTAACGTCGTCAAGGAAGTCAAAGCAATCACCGGCGCTTCGCTGATGGATGCTTAGATACTGGTTGAAGACCTTGGCACGATTAATGAGCAGGTCGATAAAGAAGAAGCTGACAATGTAAAGGCTCAGTTAGAAGTAGCTTGCGCCTCAGTGGAATTGAAGTAACTCCTTGATTC
>CAZXJC010000177.1:0-4712 GCA_964640885.1 uncultured Pirellulaceae bacterium
GGATGGCATTTCCTTTGAGTTTCGATAATTCAGCCGGCTCGACGTCTGCCAGCAGCAGGTGGGATATGTCGATGTTAGCTTGCACTGCCTCATGATTGCAGTCGTCGATGAACCGTACCATGGAGTCGACGTCATTTACCAGTGACAGGGGGAATGGCTCCAGTTCCAGGGCAATTTGTAATCCCAGGTCTGCTGCATAATCACCCAGTTGCTGACAATGAGCCACTCCCGTTTTCCACTGTTCTTCCGGCGGAATTACTTCGCGGTTCCAAATGTATTCTCCGATGACCAGCAATACGTTACTGGCATCGTACTCATAAGCCAGGTCGAGGTATGCTTTGACACGTTCCACGTGGAATTGCTGGACGGTTGGATTGAAGTCAATCAGGCCGACAGCGACACAGGCAATCGAGACGATAGGCAGTTCCAGGCGGGCACATTCATCACGAATGAGCCGGCGTTCTCGAATATCGGTTTCCAGAGGATCGACAAATATATCAACGGTATCAAAACCGATCTCCTTGGTTTTTTGCAGGCCATAGACCGTACCCTGGTTGGCTTGCACCCAGGCTGAATTGATGAGTCCGAGTTTCATGCGGACGAGCTCCTTTGGCTAACACCTTACGGGGAATCTGCCACGTGTAACACTTTTTCCAGAAAAGCAAGAATATCTGCGTATGTTTCAATCTGTTTCGTAGTGGGAGTTCCGGCACCATGACCGGCTTTGGTTTCAACACGGATGAAAACCGGGTTGGGGCCACGATGTGCATGCTGCAGGGCAGCGGCAAACTTGAAACTGTGCCCAGGAACGACCCGGTCATCGTGGTCGGCTGTCGTAATCAATGTCGCTGGATAGTTGGTGCCGGGAGTGAGTCGATGCAAGGGGGAATAGCGAAACAGATTGGAAAATTGCTGAGGATCATCCGCGGAACCGTACTCTGATACCCAGGCCCAGCCAATCGTGAATTTGTGATACCGCAGCATGTCCATGACTCCTACTGCAGGTAAAGCGGCAGCACACAAGTCAGGTCGTTGCGTCATGACGGCTCCAACAAGCAGCCCGCCATTGCTGCCGCCACGAATCGCCAACTGATCACGTCGCGTGTAACCTTCGGCGACAAGGTAATCAGCAGCTGCCATGAAATCTTCGAAAACGTTTTGTTTCTTGTCGAGCATCCCGGCCTCGTGCCACTCCCGGCCGTACTCGCCACCGCCACGCAGATTTGCCACTGCATAGACACCACCGCGCTCCATCCACACCAGGTTGCCAACGGAGAATCCAGGGGTTAAGGAAATGTCAAAGCCGCCATAACCGTACAGGATAGTCGGTCGCTCGGTCAGCTTTTCGCTACCCTTGCGGCCGGTAATGAACATGGGGATTCGTGTGCCATCCTTGCTGCGATAAAAGACCTGGCGAGTCTCGTAGTCAGTAGGGTCAAAGTGGATTGCCGGCTGTCGGTAAATCGTGCTCGTTCCACTGGCAATGTCATAGCGAAAAATTGTCGACGGTGTACTGTAGTTAGTGAAACTGTAGAAAGTTTCCTGGTCTGCTGGCCGCCCCCCAAAGCCACGCGCCGAACCAATTCCTGGCAGGTCTAGCTGCCGGATTAGCTTCCCTTCCAGATCAAAAACCTGTACGAGGGATTGGGCATCTTTGAGATAGGTTACCAGCAGTCGATGTCCGACAAGTTGAATTTGTTCGAGCACGTGATCGCTCTGGCCGATAACCTTGTGCCAGTCAGAGGGGCCTGGTTTGGCGAGGTTAATGCGGACTACCTGTCGGCGCGGTGCATCCAGGTCTGTGGCGATCCAGAAATGGTTGTCGTCGTTGCCGATGAAATCATATTCGGCGTCAAAACCACTTAATAATTCGACAACAGGTGAATCGGCGACAGTCAGATCTTTGTAGAAAAGCTGGTTTTTTCGCAGCGTTCCTTTCCAAATCGTAATGATCAGGTAATGCCCGTCGTCTGTCACGTAACCACCAAACCCCCACTCCTTGTGATCCGGACGATGATAAATCAGTTCGTCCTTTTCCTGTGGATCACCAAGCCGATGGTAATAGAGTTTTTGATAGTAATTCGTGCCAGTGAATTGTTTACCCTCCGGCGGCGCATCATAGCGACTGTAGAAAAATCCCTTACTGTCTGCCGTCCAGGAAACGCCTGAAAATTTGACCCATTGCAAATGGTCTTCTGCCATTTCTCCATCGTGGACATGTAGAACACGCCACTCTCGCCAGTCTGAACCATCGGCCGCAAGACCGAAAGCCAGCAGCTTTCCATCTGGGCTGGGTCGCCAACCGGCCAGGGCTACCGTTCCCTCTTCCGATAACTGGTTTGGGTCCAGGAGCACACGGGACTCGCCGTCCAGTGAGTTTGCAACGTGTAGAACACTTTGGTTTTGTAGCCCATCATTGTGTGTGTAGAAGTATTGCTCGCCACGTTTTACCGGTAACCCAAAGCGTTCGTAATTCCATAACTCGCTTAAGCGCTTTCGCAACGCCGGTCGACGATCGAGTTGCTCAAGGTAGGAAAATGTTAACTTGTTTTGACTTGTGATCCACGCTTGCGTTTCTTTGCTGTCCGTGTCTTCTAGCCAGCGATACGGGTCAGCGACTTGCGTGCCATGGTAGACGTCTACCTGGTCGGAACGGCGACTAGGTGGATATTTGAAAGAGGTCATGCTTTTATCCCCAGCAGTTCTTCGTGAGTGGTCAGTCGCAGGGCGGTTCTGATCCGTTAATCGTGGTGCCTGCCGTCGACGCAAGAGATTGAATCGTCGAGGCCGTTGGTCTCTTGTCTCGCTTGTGGATGGTGGGTCTGCGGTAACGACCCTGGTCGCCCGTGGTAAACCGATCGCCGAAATGAAACTAGCGGCCAGGAGCAAGCAGACTGTATGTGATAATCCAGTCTTCATCACGAAACTACTCCTGTCTTATGGAACCGTATGCCAAGCTGCTCCCTGGCTGCCAAATGTAACGGTCCCGCTGACCGTTGACCAGATGCAAACGCTGCTTTTCTCGGTTCAACCGGTTGGCACTCGCTCACTTCATCTACTGGGGTTCGGGTGACAATCCCCTGGCATCGTGATGAAGAGAATGAATGGTCGATTTGACCCAAGTTCAACATGAGGTACCTGGCACCGCCAGAATGGAAAGACGAATGCGGGCTAATAGCAAACCGGAAGAGAAATTAAAAATGTTTGCTGGGAGTCGGCCCCGGCGATATCACCCCCTGGTAGTTGTTTGCCTGGCTTTCTGTGCGGGGATCGTCTTGGATCGATCAGTTCATGATTGGGTTGAACTCGGATGGCGCTGGTCGTTACCAGCGCTGCTGACCTGGCTGGCTTGTTACTGGTCGAATGCCTATCGCGTCGCCTTTTGCGCTTTGATGGTTGCCATTATTTCCCTAGGTGCAGATTGGCATGCGAATTACTGGGATGGTTATCGTGCGACGGAGATCGGTCGAATGGTCTCAACTTCCTATCAGCCCCTTTGCCTGCAGGGAACAGCTCGAGCTCACGCGATGCCATTGCCGTTGAAATCAAGTGCCAATTCGAAAACAAGGCAAGACCCCCGGTTTCTTCTCCAGCTTGATGTTCGCAAAATTCGTGACGGCCGTCATTGGCGAACGATTAGCGGGCGAGCAATTTGTTCAGTGGTCGGATCTGTTGATCATGTTCAATGTGGGGATCGATTACGTTTACTAGTTCAGGGCCAACGAATTCCGCCGGCACAAAATCCTGGTGAATTCGAAATGTCTGACTATTATCGTGCGCAACGTATACTGGTTCGACTTCGTGGCACGGCTGCGGGAGTGACGGTTCTGAAAAGAGAGGGGCCTCGGGGACTGCGGAGAATCGTGGAAGATATTCGCCGCTATGCCAGCAATGAATTCAAGCGGCACTTGCCAGCACCGCAGGCAGCACTGGCGTCAGCGATCCTCACGGGACAGCGTGACCAACTTGGTGTGGATCGTCGACAGGCGTTCTTGTTGACGGGGACGCTACACCTGCTGGTTGTTTCTGGATTCCATGTTGGAATCTTGGCCAGTGGTGCGTGGTTGTTAGGGCGTGGCGGGTTGTTGAGCCGGGGCCTGATGTTGTGGACGGTGATAGGACTGGCAATCGGGTATGCAATCGTGACTGGGGGGAGACCTCCGGTCACGCGTGCCACAACGCTGGTTGTGGTGATGTGTGGTGCGAGGCTTTGTGGCCGTCCTCTTTTTGCAGGTAACACGATTGCATTTGCGGCAATTATTTTGCTGGTTCGTAATCCTGCTTGCTTATTCGATCCAGGAACACAACTTTCCTTTATCGCCGTCTTGTCACTCATGCAGGGCATTGAGCCCTCGTGGGATCATCGGGCAGCGGATCGTTTGGAACAAGTGCTGCGCCGATCCCTTCCCTGGTGGCGGCGCGCGTGGACTTGGTTCTGGAGGCGCGGGTGTCAATTGGCGTGGCTTAGTTTGCTGATTTGGGGTGCAACTGCACCACTAGTGCTGCATTATTTTCATGTGCTCAGTTACTCCAGCGTTCTGTTGAACCTGGTTTTATATTTCCCGATGGTACTTGTGATGTTCAGTGGATTGGGAATCTGGGGATTGGGTTGGGTAGCTGGCTTGGCCTCGGTACTAGCTAAGGTCTGCCGACTGAGTTTGACTTTTATCGAAACGGTGGTTCAATCTGTGCAGCAGGTGCCTGGGAGTCAC
>CAZXJC010000178.1:0-2649 GCA_964640885.1 uncultured Pirellulaceae bacterium
AAACTCAAGTCCGGTGACGTGATTGATGTCACACGACTGGTCAAGGTTCAGGACCCGGCCGGCACCTTGGAGATTTCCCGCAACCTGATGGTCCGCGGTAAAAAGAACGGTAGTGGCGAGGTTACTTTGTCACTGGCTGGCCAAAAGTTAACACTGCCGGTTCAAGTGACCGGCCTGAATGCACCCTACCCAGTCGACTACATTCGGGACGTCACCCCGGTGTTATCAAAAGCCGGTTGCAATGCCGGTACCTGTCACGGAGCTCGCGAAGGCAAGAATGGTTTCAAGCTTTCCTTGCGAGGCTATGATCCAATTTACGACACGCGTGCTTTCGGTGACGATCATGCTTCGCGACGAGTAAACGTGGCATCGCCCGATCAGAGCCTGATGCTACTCAAGGCCAGTGCCAGCGTTCCCCATGTCGGTGGACAACGTGTTCGACCTAACGAACCTTATTACCAGTTGATTCGCAACTGGATTGCCGACGGGGCCAAACTCAACCTGGAAAGTCCCCGCGTCGCCAGTATTGAGATTTATCCGATCAACCCGGTCGTTCAGCAGTTGGGAAGCCGACAGCAAATGCGAGTCGTAGCAACTTACACAGACGGGACGACCAACGACGTCACTGCCGAATCATTTATCGAGAGTGGCAATACGGATGTTGCCGAAACCGACAGCATGGGACTGGTAACGGCCAGTCGGCGTGGCGAGGCTCCAATCCTGGCTCGCTATGAAGGCGCTTATGTCGCTACCACGATGACGGTCATGGGAGATCGTAGTGGTTTTGTTTTCAAGGCGATGCCGGCAAACAACTATATCGATGAACTGGTCGCCAAGAAGCTGCAGCGCATGAAAATCATCTCATCCGAACTCTGCACAGATGCCGAGTTTATTCGACGCATCTACCTGGACCTGACGGGCCTGCCACCGAACATTGCCGAGGTGCAAAAATTCCTGGCCGATCCCCGTGAAACCAAGGTCAAGCGAGACGAATTGATTGATCAACTGGTGGGCAATGACTCTTACAACGACCACTGGACCAACAAGTGGGCTGACCTGTTGCTGGTAAACCGTAAATTCCTGGGAGTGGAAGGTTCGGTAGCCTTCCGCAAGTGGATTCATGATGAAATAAGTGGCAACACACCCTACGACGAATTCGTTCGAAAAATCCTCACGGCAACTGGATCAAATCGCGAAAATCCACCGGCCTCCTACTTCAAGATCAGCCGTACGCCGCAGGACACGATGGAGAACACAACCCAGTTGTTCCTGGCGGTCCGATTCAACTGCAACAAGTGCCATGATCATCCTTTCGAACGATGGACCCAGGATCAGTACTATCAAACAGCAGCTTTCCTGGCGCAATTCGGTCTGGCCAAGGATCCTGCCAGTGGCAAGAAAGAACTGGGAAGAACGGCAGTCGAACCTGGCAAGCCACTCTACGAAATCGTCAGCGACAAGAACAATGGAGAGGTCAAGCATGACCGTACCGGTGAGATCGCGGCACCCAAGTTTCCTTATCCCGTGAAATTCACCGCTCCGGAAAATGCCCCGCGACGGCAACAGCTGGCGCACTGGATCACATCGCCAAGTAATCCCTATTTTGCCCGCAGTTACGTCAACCGGATCTGGGGTTACCTGATGGGGGTTGGCCTGATTGAACCACTCGACGACATTCGAGCTGGTAATCCTCCCAGCAATCCGGAGTTACTGGATCGTCTAACCACTGAATTCGTGGCACAAAAATTTAACGTCCAACAACTGGTCAAATTGATTTGCAAATCGCGCACCTACCAGTTGTCGATTGCAACCAACGAGTGGAACGATGACGACACCCATAACTTCTCACACGCGACCGCACGCCGGTTGCCGGCAGAAGTCCTCTACGACACCATTCATTTTGTAACTGGATCGACCTCCAAGTTACCGGGCGTACCGGCCGGTACACGGGCGGCTCAGCTACCGGATTCTGGAGTTCGCCTGCCGGACGGTTTCCTGGCAAATCTCGGCCGCCCTGCTCGGGAAAGCGCTTGCGAGTGTGAACGAACTAACCAGATGCAACTTGGGCCGGTACTGGCCCTGGTAAGCGGCCCCACGGTCGGAACGGCTATCTCTGACGGCCAAAACGAGCTTGTCAAACTGGTCGCAGCACAGCAGGACAACAAGCAACTGATCAACACGCTGTTCCTCCGTATCCTAAATCGCCCGGCAACCGAAGCTGAAACTACCGCCGCCTTGACGCTGCTGAGTGAGTTACCCGGTCACCATCAGCAGCTAGTCACAGAACTGCAAGAATATGATAAGAGCTTGCAACCTCTCATTGCCAAAAATGAAAAAGAACGGCAGTCAAGCATCGTCGAGGCAAAGAAGGCGGTGGATGATTTTAAGAAATCAATCGCCGCACGTGAGGCCGAGGCGGATAAAAAACAAAAAGCCGCCATCGCCGCCGCGGACAAAGCGTTGAAGGATTATCAAAAAGGCGAGGTCGCACGGTTTACCGAGTGGACAACACAAGGCGGCGGCAAGTCGGCATGGACCACCGTGGATGCGAAGGAAATGAAGTCGAAGATTGGAACCACGCTCGCCAAGGAAAAGGACGGCATCATTTTTGCCAGCGGCAAGAACGGCAAGGACACCTTCACCGTCACC
>CAZXJC010000179.1:0-3298 GCA_964640885.1 uncultured Pirellulaceae bacterium
TTGTTTGTCCATCCAAACTTGTCTTGGATGGTCTGGTGCTGGGTCATTTGGATGGCGGTTTACTCTTCATGATTCTCAAGAAATTCCTTTCGTGCCAACTCCGATTCTTGACACTTCCTGTCAATCCAGTAGAGCAAGCCAGCGGCCGAACCCAACAGAACTCGGACATGTTCTGCCGATCGCTTCATCGGTTGCAATTCATCTACAACCACTTGATAGCAGCCATCCTCGTCAGAACCGACGCGCATTCGCACCATGGAAATTCCGAAACGTCGCTGCAAAAGCTGCCAGGCAAGAATCGCCCCTAGCACGACAATAGCAATGATCAACCACTTCATTGATTCAGCCTTCAAGATAGGGCTGCATTTTTGCCAGGCCGGTTTTGGCAACTTCCAGTGGATCCTGTTGCCAGAGATCCTCCCGAAACAACTCGAGGGACAACCAGCTGTCATAACCAGTTTCGGCCAGGAGTTGGCAGTATCGACCCAAATCCAGGTGTCCATCACCGGGCATAACACGATCCGGATCGTGTTGTATCTCCCGAGCAGGCTCGGCTGGAGCATCGTTAAAATGGCTGATGGCGATCTGGCCAGCAGTCAACTTGGCGATTGATTCGATCGAGCCACCGCCACGAAAGATATGGAACGGATCAAGCACGGTGGTGGCAGCCTCGTGGCCACATTGCCCGATAATTTCCAGCGCATCCTCGATGGTATTAAGTTGTTCTACAAAGCCGAGGAATTCCATAGCTGGTTTAACACCCATGGCAACACCTGTGTCCAGCAAACGTCGATAGTTTTCCGCCCCCAGTTGATAATCAGCCGTCCCTCCTGGTGGCCCGGCGATCACGAAGGGAGCTCCCAGGACAACGGACTGTTCCATTCGGCGTCGACATTCATCCAGGGCGGATTGCCAGGTTTCGCTAGAGGCGTCAAACCAGTCGGCCAGGTAAATCGTTGTCGGCACGGCCAATCCGAGGTCGTCGAGTTGCTTCCGTACATCGGCCAGGCTACCGCCCTGTTGCAAATACGCATCAACATCGTCATGCCAAATCTCGATCCCCTGGTAACCGGCGGTTGCCGCACATTGAATCTTTTCCACCAGCGGGGTGGGACGGATCGTACTGGAATTCAAACAAGGCTTAAAACGAGCCATGGAACGTCCTTTCTTTCCTTAGTGGTTATCCATTTCAGCAACCGATCGATTCCCCGTGATCAAAGCAGGACCTTGACGTTTTCCGGTGGCCGACCGATGACTGCCTGCCCCCCATTCACCACGATCGGTCGCTGGATCAGTACCGGGTGCTGGATCATCGTTTCAATTACTTCCTGCCGACTGAGCTGTTTTTCTCTCAACCCCAGTTCCTGGTAGACCGCTTCCCCGGTCCGCATCAGGTCCGTCGGTTCCATCTGCAAAGCGTCCAGCATCAGGTCCAGTTGTTCGGCAGTTGGTGGCTCGTTCAAGTACTCGATAATTTCTGGCTCCACTCCTGCTTCCTGGAGCAAGGCCAGGGTTTGCCGACTTTTGGAACAGCGCGGATTGTGATAAATCTTCATAAAAACACCTTGGTAGTTGTCTCGTCACATAAAATCGCCAAACGAAACTTCGTTTGAAGAATTAAATTAAATCGTCGTTTTTGCTCGCTGATACGTTTTGCCACAGGTTTCACAAACCACGATCGGTTGCTCTTGCATCTCAACCTTCCAGACGTGATCACAGGCCCCACGGGGAAGCTCCTTCTCTAACCCACAGCGATTGCAAGCCCCTGGTGGAAAATCGACCAGGGCGCCTTCCCACTGGTGATCACAACCATTTTGCAGTCGCTCCTCGTGTTCTCGTCGCCGCTGCTCGCGTCGTTCTGACGACTCCTGGCTAAGTTCCTTCATTTCCTTGCCAGTTTGCCAGTCATCGTAGACATCCAGCAACGAGCGCAGCACCAGGTAAATCGCACCAACAGCCAGGCTAACGATGACAATGGCCACGATTAGCAGCAAAAATGTTTGACGCATATCTACCTACAGTTCTAGAACCGGTGATGTTCCTCGTATCTCAATCGGTCTACAATACCGTTGTTCAAGATAACAGAAACTGAAACTTTTGCGCGTGGGCAAGCGATTGCAAGTCGACAAGTACCACATCTACCAGGATCAAGAGATCGTTTCCCTGCTCGAGGAGATAGGGATCACCCATGTCGTCTGGGTACCTGACAGTACGCTCGGTCTCTGGGAAACGGCCCTCGCAAGCAGCCCTGCTATTGAACTGATCAGTGTCTGCCGAGAGGGAGAAGCCTGGGCGGTAGCCGCTGGCTTGCACCTGGGTGGCTCGAAACCGCTGGTGATTATCCAATGCACAGGGTTATTCGAATCCGGTGACGCTTTACGAAACGTGCTGCACGATTACCAGCTTCCACTCTACGGCCTCATCGGTTACCGCAGTTACCTGAATTCGGAAAGCCTGCCAGGAGATTCCTGCCTGCAGTTTACCGAGCCGGTCCTGAAAGCCTGGAACGTGGAAAGCATCTTCATCGATTGCGCCGAAAAGAAAGATCAATTCAAGGAACATTACCTTAAATGCCAGCAAGCCGAGTGTGCCGGAATTACATTGCTTGCCGAAGGACGCGCTTACCACAACTGACTACCGCATGAGAAGCAATCAACTATGACATCCGCCCGCATGCCCACCGCCGAGAGTCTTCGCATCCTGCATGCAGCACGCAGCGATGAGGTGGTTATCACGACGATGAGTACCGCGCGGGAGTGGACTGAACTGCCCTCTCATCCACTCGACTTGGTTTACGTACCCTCGAGCATGGGCCAAGCCTCCGCGCTCGGCCTGGGGATGGCACTGGCTCAACCAAACCGGCGTATCGTGGTTTGCAACGGGGATGGCTGCACCCTGATGAACCTGGGATCGCTAGTCAGCATCACCGCTGCCGCCCCCAAGAACCTGGTACTGCTGGTATTTGACAACGAAGTCTATGAGATCACTGGAGGCCAGGGCACTGCCGCTGCCCAGCAGCGGCGCGCTGACGGCGCTTCGCTCGACTATGCTCAAATGGCCCGAGCCTGCGGTTTCCAAAAAGTCCACGTCATTGAAAACTGCCAACAGTGGGAAGAACAGGTCGGACAGTTATTAAGTGAAGAAGGCCCTGTCTTTGGCTGGCTCAAGGTAGCCCCGGTCCCCGGCGGTGCAGGTCCTCGTTCTCCCGGCCCAGGTCCGCAACGAGCCAGGGCAAATGCCGCCGCCCTGCAAGGCCAGCAGCCCAGCTCATAAAGAGTAAAAAGAGCTGTCAAATGTG
>CAZXJC010000180.1:0-2748 GCA_964640885.1 uncultured Pirellulaceae bacterium
TACCCTATTATCCCGGACACTCCCATTAGAAGTAAAGCACAACTGGACGATCTAGCATCGCGGATCTAAAATGATGTAGTGACAGATTATCGAGTAGTAGTGACCAGGACTGTCGATACTTTCGTCCAGAAGATGCCAGTCTTTCCTCTAATATTCCTATCCCCATGAGTGCTCGGCGCCCTTTAGCCGGGGAAATAGGGGTGGCCAACAACAGCTAGAAACGATAGTGAGTAACCGGCTATTCCAACTAGCTCAGTCTAGTCAGATAAGCAAGTTTGGTCCACCTGCACTTTAGACGGTATTTTTTGCCTGTTGGAAGACACCTCAAAAGAGGTGAAAGCCAGAGTTCCTGTCGGTTCTTCGCCCGTGTCATTGAGTTCAGGGCTAGTGAGGCAAACCTGAATTTTCCTGTCTCACCATGGTATGACATGCCATTAAGAAACCTCGTTCCCAATTGCAGCTGTAATGCCATCAAAAGGCTGAGTTTTTCGCCTAGGAAACCAGCGTTACCGCCACCATAATGCTGAGTGTGCAACCAAACGTTTCATGTTGATTTCCCGTTACAAGGTCTACCTGCCTGCAAAAAGAATTGAAGATCTAGCTTGATCTGTTGAGAATCAGTCTCTATTACACCAATAGATGGGGCGCTTACGAAGGTCATTTCGCGGCACAGACACACCAAATCAGCAAGGGCAATAGCCTGAGAATTGAGAGGAAAAGCTCAATTAGCGAACTGGGATCAAGCACTTGACACGTAAAACCATTTCTCAAAGTTGGAACTGAGGCCTGACACGGTCATTAGCCCGCTTATCGACAAGGTGGAATTTGGGCTGGATATTCATGCAAAGGCTCTGGTTTGCCCTACCAACCGTTAGATGAATGGTGATGATCGTGGCGGGGATAAGCTTGGACATGGGTATCATCGGCAATTCTCTTGAAGTCCGGAATATCGACTTCCAAAGTGCAGTAACCGATCACTAGAAGGGCAACTAATCGACTGAGAGAAATCCTGACCGACAGCAATCATGAATGGCCACGTTTCGGCCGTACCTGTAGTGTCATCGGTCAAACAGCCCCCCATTGGCTAGCTCATCACGTTTTTCCCACTGGTCGCCAACATCGAGGAAGATGCCCTACAAACGAAATACAAGATTAAGACCATCCAAGTCGTAATTTGGGGCCAGTTCACGCACAGTATTGAGTTGGAAAACACACACTCCTCCTGATCAGCGTAATTTCATGAGCCGGCTGGCGGCCGGTTTCTGTCAATCGTCGTTCGATTATAGTCAGGTAGGCTCCTTGACGTATCGTTGAAGTTCAGCAACCAGTTACAATTTTTACCTTTGAAATCGACGGCATCAAAATTTGTTAGTATTGACCCGGAAGGAGCAGAACACCTCTAGGCTACATCTTCTAGTTTCAGCAACGACTGCGAGCAGGAAACCATTACCGGCATCAAACCATTCCTTGAGTAATGAATAGTACGAAATAAAGCAGCTCAGGTAGCAGACCATATCCCCATCGAGGTTCCATATTACCGTGTCGAAATGGATTTTACCGGATAAAGCTAAACAACTTGTCAGCATACGTCCAAGGTGTCAACACATCCGGTCCGACAATCAAAAAAGGCGGATTGTACAGGTTGATGAGCCGGCGATCCTATTTAGTCGCCTCTGCGTGCTGCACGTCAGATCTCTAGTGGCGCCTTCCAAGTTTATTCGTACGGGTTATGATTGACTCCAACCCGGCCTGGGCTTGAAGCCCAATATCTGTTGTGCTTTTGCGGTGCTGATCACGCTGGCGTTTCCTTCAAGTGATTCTCGAATCTCAACCCTGCCACCGAAATTTTGTTCAATCAAGCCGATGGTCGGTTCCCGAAACCGTGTCGTCGGTTGTGCCAGCAGAAAGGCTTGGTGTCCGTCAATATCAGCTTCAAGCCCTAACACATGTGCTTCAGCTACATCTCGCGGGTCAGCGTAAGCCCACATCACTACTGTTCGCGGCATTTTCACTGTGGGCGCATCCCAGGGGAATTTCGCTTGTTGTTGCGGTGAGGCGACGTTGGTGAATCGAAGACTGACGATAGAGGTAGCGGTACTTCTAACCACCATCTGGGCGATGCACTCACCAATCTGCTTGGATAAACCATAAGGCTCAAATGGCATCATCGGATGCTCCTCGTCAAGTGGCAAATAGAATGGTACAAAAGAGCTCGGATTATCTGACCAACCCATGCCAAAGGCACTGGAAGAGAAGACAATACGAGGCACATTTTGATTCGCCGCAGCCCACATTATGTTGAATGTACTCAATGTGTTGTTTTGGAACGTCTCATACCCATCAGCACGAGGCCCCGGAATAGCACCCAGATGGATAACTGCTTCGGCGTTGGTCACCAAATCCTTTACTCGCTCGGCTTGGCAAAGTTCCGCTTGCACAAATGGTGAGGGCGAATTTTCATAACTCATCCTGTCCGTTCCAAGCACGTGATATCCTTTATCTATCAATCGTCGAACGACACGCTGGCCCAGCCGCCCGGCTGCACCAGTGACTAAAATCATGGTTGGTTTCCTTGTTTAAAGATAATATTACATGCTGTTGCGGAAACTGGTGAGGTAAACACGATTCTTGAGCGAAGTCACTCGATCCGTCAATTTGCAGATATCTCAACAATAACTAACAAGAAAAAGGGCTTTATGACGACAGACCAAATGCTTGGAACAGATCTGATCGTCAACCGTTTGACCC
>CAZXJC010000181.1:0-2806 GCA_964640885.1 uncultured Pirellulaceae bacterium
TCCGGTTGATGTTTACGCGCTTATTAGGATCTGTCAGATCCGTATTGAGCGTTAGGCGATCGTTGTTCAGGTTGACGACCACTCCCCTGTGCACCAGGCCATTGTCGGTAATGACCATGACAGCAGAAAACTGCTCATTAAAGACTTTACTTGGGTTGATAACCAGGTCGAACAAATCACGCACCGAGTAACGGCGGCCAGCCGTAGTCAGGTCTGGACCTGTCATCCCACCCTGGTTCTGAAATCGGTGGCAAGCAAAACACCCGGAAGCCCCAAACATCCTTCGCCCGTTTTCGTAGTCACGGTCTTTCAGCCCTGAACTAGCAGCTTGAACCAGTTCGTTCAGTTTCCATTGCTTTTGCTTGCGCCCTTCAAAAATAGCTCCGAGGTTTTCCAAGGCGGAAATACGCACCGGCTTTTTGGCGAGCAGTTCCTTCATCGTTGCTTTCTGCCCATCACTTAAGGATGCCACTGCGTCATTGCGAATAAATTCAATGAACTTGGCAAAGCTGGCACCACCACGATAGTTCGCTGCCTTGAGGAACCACTCGAAGTAGGCGGTCTGCAATTCAGGGGTCCAGCCAGTTTTAAGCAGGCGGATCGACCGAGCGTATTGCACCTGCTCTTCCTGGGTTGGCGCAGCTTCGATCAAGGCCATAGCTTTGGCAGCGACCGTTGGTGATTGCAGGTAGGCCAGGGTTTCGCATAGCAACCAGTTGAGATCGACAGAGTCGGATGGAAATAGCGGGTCAATCGCCACGGTTAGCTTCTCTACGATTGAGTCGTCCGGGCGACCGAAACGATTGAGCACAATTTGGATAGTGCGTTGCAAAGTAAGCTGGCTTGTTGCGTCGAGCTTTGTCATGTCGATAGAAAGCACAGCTCCCAACAACTTGCCACGCATGGCTGTATCGACAGCAGGCGTATTAGCGTTGCGGTGTTGCGGACAGACGCCTGTGACACGTGCTAAAGCAAGTAATGCTTCGACCTGCACCCGAGGGTCAGATTCTGCAAGCGCTTTATCTGCCCAGCTGCCAACCGGCTGATGCTCGACAGCGATTCGAGCGGCCCAACGAATGAAGCGATCCTCGTTTTTGAGATGGGGCCAGGCAGCAGCAATAGCTTTCGCGTCTTGCTTGCCATGAAACGCTTCGAGCTCTCGTCGAAGCTCTGTTTCTTTGGTAACGGTCGCTTCAGATTTCACCAATGCTGTGGATTCATCTCCGACATAAGTGACTCGGTAGAGACCGGACTGAACTCGACGACCTCCGATGGTGAAGTACATTGCACCATCACCAGGGTGGATAATAGCATCTGTGATTGGCAGCGGCGCTCCCGTTACGAATTCTTCTTTAGTAGCGGTGTAGGAAGACCCTTCCTGTTTGAGATGAACGGCGTAAAGCTTGCCCCAACTCCAGTACAACGCATAAAGAGCGTCCTGGTATTTAGCAGGGAATTTCGCACCGTAACCAAATGTCACACCCGTTGGCGAACCGGGCCCGATATCCAGCACACCCGGCAGGTTATCAGGATAGAATACTGGACGTTTGCCTGCTCCGTTTCGCCAGCCAAATTCAGATCCGCTGGTAACCTGGCAGATACGAGTCGGACGATACCATGGCACGTTGAAGTCGTATTCCATGTCCGCATCATAAGTGAACAACTCACCCTCACGGTTGAATGCGGCATCAAAGATGTTGCGAAAACCGTTGGAGTAAGCTTCAAAGTTTTTCCCGTCCGGATCTACTTTGTAAATAATTCCACCAGGAGCCAGGACGCCTCGGTTGTGGCCTCGACCATCTGGAAAGCTCGGCAGCAGGTGGTCTTCACCCCACACCGGCGGTACTTGAGAATTGTCTGCACGTTGGGTTGGTTTTGTGCCTTTACCGGTAATCAGGAAGAGAGACTTACCGTCAGGACTTGGCACCACGGCATGGACGCCATGATCACCGCGCGCCTCCATCGCGCGAAGCATTTCAACCTTGTCCAACTCGTCGTCTCCGTCACTATCACTGATACGGTACAAGCCAGACGGAATCTTTCGTTCGTAGTCGTTGACTCCTACATAGAGCGCGCCGAACGCCCAAACCATACCGTTGACCGCTCGGATGTCCACATTCAATGGTTTCACGTCGCCTTGTGACAATGCCTCACCATTCTTAGGTGGAGTAATCTTGTAGAGTTTGCCAAATTGATCGCTGACGATCAGCCGACCTTTATTGTCAGTACAAAGGTTAACCCAGGAGCCATGCACTTCACTTGGAACAGAATAAAGCAGTTCTACCTTGAAGCCTTTTGCCGCCTTGATTCGGTTGATCGGTGTGGCTGTATTCCCCGTCTTAACACTGACGGCGTCGATGGCAGCTTTCCCACTTTTGGCGTTCAACTGTTTGAGTTGAACGTCCTTAAACTCAACTTTCATGGGAGCACCAGCATGTAGCTGCAGCGCCAGGATCCCTTTGCGCTTAGCTTCAGGATGATTGTCAGTCAGGTCCATCGTGGTGATGCCATTGACCTGATGGATTTGGCGGTTGCCCACAGCGATGATCGTCAGTTCGTTCCATTCGGTGTCAACGAGCTTTTGATCCTTGTCACCTACTTCACCAACGACCTCAGGCTTACCATCTTTACCGACGATGACTCGTTGAAAGCGTTGAGCCACGATGCCACGCCATTTCTCGGCATAGAGCATCCCAAAGAATTCCGGCTTGCGGTGCAAATCGGCCTGATACCCTTTCACGACGAAGTCGCCTGGCTTGCCGACCAGCTCGCTACGGTACTGGACCCCTGAGTTATTCCCGGAGAA
>CAZXJC010000182.1:0-2909 GCA_964640885.1 uncultured Pirellulaceae bacterium
CAGCCAAGGAGCCACCAGCCAAAGAGCCACCAGCCAAGGAGCCACCAGCCAAAGAGCCACCAGCCAAGGAGCCACCAGCCAAAGAGCCTGCTGGCAAGGAGGAAGCTGCGAAGGATAAGCCAAAGAAGCCGGTTGTTGCTAAATCGAATTTGAGAATTGACTTCGACGGCATACACGATCGCATCAAGCGGGTTAGTATCGCAAATTCAACCGAACGAAATCTGGTATGGTCTCCAGACTCACGTTTCCTGGCCTTTCAGGCGACGATCTCCGGTAAAACGGCTACGTTCACGGTCAGTCCGCCAATTGACGTTAAGCCAAAGTTATTTAGCGAACAAGTCGGTTCCGGCCCTCACTGGCTTAAGCCCGGAGGCCCGATACACTGGCTCGTGAAGTCGGTGCCGATGGCTTCGGGTCCCGGGTCCAAGAATGCCGCGTATCCATTCCTCTGCTTCCAGACGGTAGATCTCGGCAAGAAGCACCAAGCCGCCTTTGAGCAGTGCTGGCGGGCGATGCGAGACTATTTCTACGACGAAAAGCTAAACAACCGGGACTGGGATAAGATTAAAAGCAAGTACAGCGCAATGGCAGGGGACACCACTAGCTCGATCGACTTAGCGCGGGTCGTAAGCCTAATGCTGGGAGAATTAAACGGCTCTCACCTCGGCTTCCGCGTCAGCGTCCCGACTAACACCAACGATCAGTGGAGACCGGTCACCGCCCACCTCGGCGCTCGTTTTGACAATACCTTCGCTGGCCCTGGCTTCAAGGTGTCCAGCGTGATATTCGGTAGCCCCGCATCGAAGAAAAAGAGCCTCCTGGAAGCCGGAGACGTAATCCTTCAGGTGAACGGATAGACGATTGAAAAAGGCGCTTCCGTCGCCAGTGTCTTCACAGGACTACCCATCCGAGACATTCGTTTAAAAGTAATCAACACAGAACAGAAGGAACGGACGCTGACCATCCGTCCTACTACCTACTCGACCATCCGAGGTCTTCTCTACGAACAGTGGGTTCGCAATAACCGGGAGGCGGTCAGCAAGGCCTCTGACGGCAAGCTGGCCTATCTGCATATCCAGGGCATGAACATGCCTAGTTTCTACCGATTCGAACAGGAGCTGTATGAAGTTACGGGCGGCAAGGATGGCATTGTCATCGATGTCCGCGAAAACGGTGGCGGCTTTACAACCGATCACCTCCTAACGGTCCTTACCCAACCAGTCCATGCCATTACGGTTCCGCGTGGCGGAACCCGGGGCTATCCCCAAAGCCGACGGATTTACGCTACCTGGGAAAAGCCAATTGTCGTTCTTTGCAACCAAAACAGCTTTAGCAACGCGGAGATTTTTAGTCACGCGATTAAGACGCTGCGCCGTGGCAAGCTGGTTGGCGTGCCGACCTCTGGAAGCGTCATTAGCACGGGAAGCCAATCAATCATGGATGTCGGCTCGCTTCGGATACCTTTCCGCGGCTGGTACGTACACGGGACCGGCGAGGACATGGAGCACAACGGCGCGGTTCCCGACCACATCGTCTGGCCCTGGCCCGGGCAACTTCCGGCCGGTACTGACGTTCAACTTGAGAAGGCTATAGATTTGCTCAAACGGGATGTAGCTCGTCGGGCTGCTCAGCCACAAGCCACCATCAGGAAGGCCAGCGAACGCTAGTGTTTGCAGCGACCAAGCGTTTTTGCTTAAAAACGCGGTTTCTGCTACCTTCAGAAGCTGACCGTTTTCGGTAAAGCTGTCGGGCAGGAATCGCCAGCTACCCACTCTCGTTCACCTTGGCATACAAAATGGCAATTTCAGTTACCTGCGACCACTGCCACGCCCGTCTGCAAGCTGACGACAAGCTCGCCGATAAGTACGTCAACTGCAGCAGCTGCGGTGCCCGCATCTATATCGAACCACCGCGATTGGAGGGCGACACTTTGCCAGCTAGTTCCTCCACGAGCAGCTACCAGCTGTCTCCTTTAGAAGATCAATTACCGTCTAGCAGTCCTTCTGCTGCTAGCGACCGATTGGGCCCAGCGTCGACAGCGGCCAAATGCGTGAAGTGCGGAGCGTCCTTGCCCCCTGGACAAGAACACTGCCGGCAGTGCTTCTATCACTCGGGACTAAACCGGATTATCGACACACGCGACGACCTCGAAGAAGGCAGTAGGGCGGTAGCATTTGGTTTTCGAAAATACCTCCAAGGGAAACTAAGCAGGGGGCAGTCACCCGAGAGCGTTTTCTATCTCTTTGATTTCTTTTTCTGCCTGGTTCTATTGGCTTTTGCGGTCTGGCTTTCCATCCCTATTTACATCGGGCTTGTCCTGGTTGGGGTGCATGTCACGTACCGCGCTTTTGTCGTAACGACCGGCAGCACGCATCGCGGAGCCTCGATCCTCTGGCTAACGTTTCTGTTTTTCGGCAGAAGCCTGGAATGGAAAACTTTGGGTGGCACATCCCGGCTAGCGTGTACAAGGCGTGGCGCAGCTTTTGAGGATTCACACCTTGGTGCCCTTGAGAATCTCGATCAACTTCAAGTTCTCGATCTTGCCGGTACGGGAGTAACCGATGCGGGGCTGGCACTACTTGAGCACCATGGCCACTTGGAATTTCTTATTCTCCGCAAGACCTCCGTGAGCAGCGAGGCGGTGTGGGAGCTTCAGCAGACGATCCCCGGCACCTGCATTTGGCATTAGCTCCGCTGAGATCTCGCGTGCTACTGAGCCTGTACGGGACAGTCGGCACCATAGCCTGGATCTTGCAGGCCAAACGCATCGGCAACTCGATTAAAGAACGCGAACATTGCGATCACGTACACAGCTTCGGCGATTTGTTCGTCACTCCAGCCCGCATCACGGAGCTTCTGAACGTCCTCGCCCGTTGTTTGGGAGGCGGTCTCGGTGACGAGCTTTGCGA
>CAZXJC010000183.1:0-2882 GCA_964640885.1 uncultured Pirellulaceae bacterium
CGTTTTTAATTAATTCCGGAATGACACGCCTGATGGTATTGGCAGAGATGGAGAATCCAACACCGGTATTCTCTCCGCTCTGGCTGGCAATGGCCGTATTCATTCCGACGAACTGACCGGCGGAATTGAGTAGGGGGCCCCCTGAATTTCCCTGGTTTAAGGCAGCATCGATTTGGATAATTGATTTCATCGTGCGGCCGTTTCGGGAAGGCAAGGTACGGTTCAGGCTGCTAATGATCCCCACCGTTAAAGTTCGCTCAAGGCCGAAAGGATTTCCGATCGCGAATATTTTCTGACCGATTTTTAGTTGGGCCGAGTCTCCCCAGGTGATTGGCTTGAGTTGTTCCAAGGGCGCGTCAATGTGCAATACGGCAATGTCGTTGAGTGGGTCCTGACCGACCAGTTCGGCGGTGTAACTCTGTCCATCATGCAAGGTGGCCTGGATTTGACGAGCCCCTGCAATGACATGGTAGTTGGTCAAGATATGGCCCTGGCGATCCAGGACGGATCCCGAGCCAGCCCCTTCAGTTGCCGTTTCAAACAATAGTATTGTTTCACTCTGGAGTGATTGAGTGGTAATGTGCACGACACTCTGGTTCACCGCTTCGTAGACACGGATGTTGTTCTGTTCCTCGGAAGTCAGTTGCGGCGCTGCCACGGTGGCCACCTGCTTCTCTTGCGCGCTAGCCTCGGGCACCGGGGAGGAGGCTGGTTGAGAAACTGCCCAGTAGAGAGTCACTGGGAGTAGAGAAAGGAGGCAAATCAAACCGTATCGTGACATTTGGAAATCCCCGCGATGGATGACAGGCGAAACTGCCGCCAGGAGAGGAGCTGGAAAGCGAAGGAGCACCGGTTTGCGCCGTTGGCAAACTATCCTTGGCCCCTTTTCCCGAGAGGCTGAAACGCGATTTATGTGGCCAGCATTGTGCCAGAAAACGCTGTTTTGCTTCTAGCCGAGTTCTACGGCCCTGGGGAAGGTGGCTGTGAATGCTGGTGATTGGTCCCTACAGACCGGATAATCGTTATCTCTTTCCGCCAGGTTAGCTAATCGAAGGGACTGAGGGTCGCCAAATGGGTTGTTTGGAGAGCCGTTTATGACGAGTCTGTGGCGCATAACGACTGGCGCGGATGGCAGCTGTAACTTGTTAGAAATAGGCCTTTTGCGTCCGTTTCCTGATGGGGAGTTCGAAGGCCAGTCTGCCGATACTAGAATCGAGGCCCTGAAGGGTCTTTGGGGATCAAAAACCCCCTCTTTAGAGTGGTTTTTGGTAAGATTTTCGTCCTTTTGAAACCTTACCGAAAGCACCTATTTTGTAAGTTTTTAATAGCAATTATCGGCGTTTAGAAATAGAATGAAGAGAATTGAATAAGAGGCGAGTATTGATGTTGCGCGCTGTCGAGTCGGAACGGAGCAGAGCGTAACAGGGCTGATCTTTGTACCGGAACAGAGGGATTGCCCGATCATCATTCTCTTCCGTGCTGGGAGTATAGGATTATGCGTTTACGCAGTCAGTTTAGCCATTGGGTTTGTCTGCCATTGGTATTGATGTTGGCAACGGCAACGGTTGCAGCTCCGCCTGAAGAAGGTGCGGCTCCCACAGCCCAACTGAGAACGTTTGCGAAGCCCTCTGGTGAGACATTTTTTGCTCTGTCGGTGAAGCCGAACGTGGAGGTGAAACCGGTGGCGGCTCAGGACGTGCTGGTGTTATTTGACACTTCGGCCAGCCAGACCGGCTTATATCGCAAGGACAGTTTAGCTGCCTTGGAGACGATGTTAGCAGCTTTTCCTGAGACGGTTCGCGTTCAACTGGTTGCCAGCGATCTCGACGCGACACCGCTGACCGAAGGTTTTGTGTCAGCTGGTGGAGACGAGATGAAAGCTGCTTTAGCGAAACTAAATCGGCGTGTACCGTTGGGTTCGACCGATATGGCGATTGGTTTGCGTAAAGCACTTGGCACCTTTGCTGGTCCGGCCCAGCGGGGACGTTCGGTCGTCTACATTGGCGATGGTATGAGCAAGGCCAATTTATTAGCGAAGGACGAGTTTGGTGGGCTGGTAACCGACTTGCAAAAAGCTCGTGTTTCCGTTTCCAGCCTGGCCATCGGTCCTGAGCGAAACGTCCACTTGTTAGCAGCAGTCGCCAACCAAACCGGTGGCATGGTGCACATTGATAGTGATGAAAATGGTTCTGCCCAGCAGGCAGGCATGAATATGGTCCAGGCATCCATGGGTACCGTTCTGTGGCCCACCTCTGTGAAGGTGTCGGATGCGATTAGTGAACGTTTTCCGCGAGCGGCATCGCCGCTGCGTTTAGACCGGGACACGGTCTGGTTGGGGACATTGCAGGCTGGTGAAGCAGCGTGCAGCGTTGAAATGACAGCGGAAGTCGCTGGCCAGCCGGTGCAGATGAAATGGCAAGTTGCCGTACCCGAGTCTCATGAGGACTATGGATATTTACCTCAGCTGGTTGATTTGGCACGTGTCGATGGTGGCGTGAGTTTGCCGACGATCGGTTCAGAAGGGCTCACTTTTATTGGCCGCATGATGCGTGAGAACGCAGAGGGTTTGGCCAAGTTGAGCTTGCATGCTCTTCGTTCCGGTGACCTGCGTGGTGCCCATCGTGTTGCGAACTTGGCTTTGAAGAACGATCCTCGTAATCCTGAGGCAACTGCTGTCCGGCAAGCCGCTCGGCGACAACACCGGGACCGTTTAGCAGCTACGCCTGTGGGGTTAAATCAGCAAGCACCTGCTCCGGCAGCTGCCCCGGCAGCTCAGCCACCGGCAGCAGCTCAGCCAGGAGACGAACCTGCCTTGAAGTTAGGTGGTGGCGTGGTGCAGTCGGGAGGGGACAACCGCTTTTCTGGGCTAGAGGAATCAGGTG
>CAZXJC010000184.1:0-2832 GCA_964640885.1 uncultured Pirellulaceae bacterium
AGCAGACCCATTTACTTCGCGACAGTTGGTGCGGAAAACGTGGTACTCAACTACGTGCTTACTGGAATCCTCGTTGGCAGCTTACCTCCTCTCAGTCGATCAAGCCGATTGCTTTGACAGCCAGTGCTAGCCCGATGGTCATTCGCCACCAGCAGGTAATCGGCAACCTGGCACACCTGGATTTTCTGGCGCATCCGGAATATCTGCCGCAAGTTTTGACACCTGCTACCGAATACCTCTCCACCTCCCAGTAATTAGCTGTCCCAAAACCGTCCTCGACAGCAGGCACGCTTACACTGGAGAAGTGATCGGTATAGAATAGATTACAGTGTCAAAGACTGTCCTACGAATCACTATTTCGTTCCTGGGCAGCCTTTCTATCAATCACTGAATTCATCCCCATTTAAACCGACCGCTCGTCGGCAGCGTCCCAAGCTGAGTTCTCTTATAGCATTTCGCGAGACCGCTAAAATCCCTGGCACCTTTTCACCTTCGAGGAGATATCGACATGATCAATACGCTGTATCTCCCCGAATTGCGAGAAATGCTAGCCGAGAATCGCGATGATGAGTTGCGCGAATTCTGCAACGCGCTCTATCATCCTCTCAGAACCGCTGAATTCATGGAGGGACTCGATGCGCAAGAAGCATGGCAGGTTCTCAAACATGCCGATGCCCCGCAACGCGTAGAAATCTTTGGCTATTTCAATCGAGAACGCCAAGTTGCCATTCTGGGGCACGAGAACCGGACTGAAGTCGCGGAACTGATTGCAGCCCTGGCTCATGACGACCGTGTCGACCTGCTGCAAGAACTTGGCCAGGAAATTACGGACGAATTACTGCCGTTGTTACCGGAAGCGGAACGACGTGACATCTTACGGCTCCAGATGTTTCCGGAAGGAACAGCCGGTTCCGTGATGACCAGTGATGCCGCCATGCTAACGGAACACTTAACAGTCAGTGAAGCGTTAAGCGAGTTAAGCGAACAGGCAGAAGAACTGGAAACCATTTACTACCTTTACGTTGTCGACGATACGCAACATTTGCGGGGAGTCGTTTCAACGCGTCAACTCGTTTCGTCGATGGGCCGCACGGCCACGAAATTATCGGACCTCATGGAAACCGATATCGTGACGGTCGACGCGTCAGATGACCAGGAAGTGGTCGCTCAAAAAGTTGCCCGCTACGACCTGTTAGCGATTCCCGTTGTGGACAGTGACCGTCGAATGCTTGGCATCATCACTCACGATGACATCATCGACGTAGTTCGTGAGGAAGCGACTGAAGATGCACATCGTATTGCCGCGGTAAATCCTTTGGAGGCAAGTTACTTAAAGACACGTCTGACAACTCTTAGCTGGAAACGTGGAATCTGGCTGACGATTCTTTTTGTGGCCGCCCTCCTGACGGCATTGATACTGCAAAACTACGAGACGGCCCTGGCCAACCATGCCTGGCTGGTTGCGTTTATCCCCCTGGTCATCTCCAGTGGAGGCAATACTGGCAGTCAGTCAGCCACGCTAGTCATTACTGCAATGGCTATCGGTGATGTCAAGTTGACAGATTATTTACGCGTCATCACTCGCGAACTGATGATGGGTTTGATCCTGGGAGGATTCCTGGGAACCATCGGTTTTCTTGTCGCCCTAGCAATGGTGCAGTCGGTGCAGATGGCAGTTATCATACCGATCACATTGATCCTGGTGGTCATTTGTGGAGCCCTGGCAGGATCTATCTTGCCACTCCTCTTCAAACGCTTAGGGCTTGACCCGGCAATGATGAGCAATCCTTTCGTAGCAGGTATTGTCGACATCCTCGGAATCGTTATCTACATGAATGTGGCGCTGACATTGCTCCCCTAACGGATCCACAAACAGATTTTCGACTCAACTCTCCTGCGGAAGAAAATTACCTGTCGTTGCCCGGTAATGCTGCACCAGTTGATCTGCCGACTCACTAACGCCAAAACAATCGATCGCCCGTCGGCGTCCGCCCTCTCCCACTGAACGACAGAACTGTGGTGTAGCGAGCAGTTGGCAAATAGCATTCGCCAGTTGCACAGGAGACTCGCCAGGAACTAACAGGCCACCATCTTCTGGAGCTGGAAATATTTCCCGAGTCCCCCCAACCTCGGTGGCGACCACCGGACAGCCACTGGCAGCAGCCTCCAATAGCACACGGCCCAACGGCTCCTGCCTGGCGGGGTGAACTAACATTGTCCACTGCCTAAGTAAACCGGCCACATCGTCTCGACGCCCCAGGAAATGAACATGTCCCTGCAGTACCGGCTGCCTGGCTAACTCGATTAACTGCTGGTGGTAATCGATGACTTCTTGTTTCTGGGAATGGCGATCCCCGACAATAGCCAAATGCACCTGGGGAAACTGCTTCCGCACTTGTTCCATGGCTTCCAGCAGGATTTCCCAGCCTTTACGCAAGCCAATCTGACCGATGCCACCGAGGATCTGTGTATCGGCTGGTAAGCCCAGTTCTTGTGCCAACGTTCCGTCGGCCGGTTGCGGAGAAAACTGCTCCAGGTCCACCCCGTTATAAAGCACCTGCAACCGCTGACTATCAACCCCTCGTTGCTGATACCAGTCACGGGTTGCTTCGGAAACAGCCAGCAGACGCTGATGGCAATTAAGATCATCAATTGCCTGGCGACTAACGTTCATCATATCTCGTAGGTGTCCCAGGCTGACAACACCCATTTGACTGGTAACGGGTCCACATAAGCGAGCCATGGAGAGACTGTTCGCATGCACCACGGAAGGATCGATCGATTCAATCAATTGTCGAACCAACTTCCGTCGCTGCGCAACGGGATCCTGGC
>CAZXJC010000185.1:0-3421 GCA_964640885.1 uncultured Pirellulaceae bacterium
CTCGCTTGTCCACCTGGCGACTATGCCAGAAATCAAGATTCCCTGTTGTCCTCCTTCTCCTGGTAACCAAGAGCTGCTGACGGGATTCGGCCCCGTGACCTCGTCCTTACCAAGGACGCGCTCTACCAACTGAGCTACAGCAGCTAATGCGGCTGGCGCCGCTGCATCCTCGGAAATTTCCTTTTAGTCATTTAAGGCAAATCAAGCCGCATTGAAATCCTTATGTAACAAGCGGGTGAAGGGGATCGAACCCTCGTCTTCAGCTTGGAAGGCTGTGGCTCTACCATTGAGCTACACCCGCACTTGATTGATTCCATGCCCACGGTTGACGCCCTTTATCAACCAGTCACCCCCTCTTAGTACCCCTCTTTTTAAGTAACTGACACGATTTCGCAAGATCCAACCGCTAAGAAACTCCTACTTTTCAGTAGGATTTCAAGGGATTGGTTACCCAGGCAGTTGCTCCCCGCTCCTAATTGCTGGTCTTACTTCCTTCTTCCTGGCACTGGCCTTCCCGTTAAAAGTGCCCACATGTGGGGGGTGCAGGATTCGAACCTGCGAAGGCTGTGCCATCAGATTTACAGTCTGACCCCTTTGACCGCTCGGGAAACCCCCCCGAAAAACGTTTTCTCTGCCGTCTCAATTTCTCCCGCAAGAACGTTCAATAAAGACCGCTTTTAGCGGAAAATATAGCTTGTAAACCCGATCTCTCTGCCGGTTCAACGTGATTTATAACGGAGCCAGCGGAGGGACTTGAACCCACAACCTGCTGATTACAAATCAGCTGCTCTGCCAGTTGAGCTACGCTGGCCTACAATCCCGAGGGCAAAAACAAGTAAATATAATGAACTGTGGGAGTTCTGCAAGATGAGTGGACAAAAATACGCCTCCTCAAACTAGCCCGGCCAGCGCGTGCAGGACCCTCGCCTTGGGGAACGATTACCAGGAGGGCAAAGGAGAGAATTTTGCTGACAAAACCAGTCCTTCAGAGGGGCTTGTAGCTGTCGTGGCGAGTCCGCGACGGCTTTGCCGGGATTGAGAGGTCAGCGTCTTGGTGGGTTTATCTCTTCCCGCGTTGACGTTGAGGTCGGTTATTGAACGCCATCGGGGACATCAATATTCTCGTGTTGAGCGGCGACCCTAAGCTTATTGATGGCGCGTGCTTCAATTTGTCGGACCCGTTCCTTGGTAACTCCCAATTGGAGACCGACCTCTTTAAGAGTTTGAGGTTCAATGCTGTGATCGAGTCCGAATCGACTGATGATAATGCGTTGTTCGCGGTCATCCAACTCGGACAAAATGGTACCGATTTGGTGCTGGCGTTGTTCTTGAGCTGATTCCAGCATGTACTGGTTGGTGCGACCGTCGTACTGCCCGGTGAAGAAATCTTCCTGGCTGGTCCGAAAACGGTCTAACTGCTTGTGTTCACCTGGTATGGTGCGAGCAAAGTTTTTCATGATGGCCCAACTGGCATAGGTACTGAACTTATTTCCACGGGCATAGTCGAATTTTTCAACTGCTCGAATCAACGACATGTTGCCATCGCTAACGAGGGAGAAAAAGTCCTGGGTGGCACTCACGTGCCGCTTGGCAATGGAGACCACTAGCCGCAAATTAGCTTGCACGATTTGATTCTTAATGGCGACTGCGGCGCTGTAGAGACTTTCAATCTCATCCATGGTCGAACTTTTAGCTCGAGCTGGATCGATCTTCTCCCTCAACTTGGCTGCCTTGTATTTGAGATAGTTGTATTTGCGAAACAAATGGCCCTCTTGTTCGCGGTTGAGCAGGGGGACCTCGTAGAGCGCGGCGAGATAGTGCGGCAGTCCTGCTGGGGGACGGACCTTTTTGCTGGCCGATTCATTGACGGGTACTGGCCCGAGGATCTCTTTTTCTTTTTTTGGTTTGTCGAAAATTGCATTATGCATGCAATCTAAAGGCAACTCGAGAATCCGTAACCCTCGGACTTCATTGATGATCCGATGGATACTTGAGGCAGTTCGCCCGTACTGCTTGCTGAGGGCTGCAACCGATGTGCCACGGCGATATCGCTGATGAATTTGTTGTTTGGTTTCGGGTGTTAACCGCCCGGTCGTTGGCGGGAAGATCGCCAGTTCCGGGTTCTTTTCGTCGAATTGTTTGAGTGTGTAACGGATAGTCTCCACGCTGCGGTTAACATGGCTGGCGATCCGCCGAGTGATCTCTGAATTGCAACTGCCAGCCTGGGCCAGTCGACGGGCACGTTCGACGATTTCATTCCGTTCTTGATCTGTTAATTGACTGAATTTCTGTCCTCGTTTAACACGCTGTGGGTTCCGGGCGACAAATCGATCGACACTACTTTGCAGAAAGGCAACGCGTTTGCGGCCACCATAAATAAAACGTCGGCTGACCAGGCCATGTTGTCGCCAACGTGAAATCGTTTTACTCGAGACATTAAATCGCTGACTCAACTCTTCCACGGTGTAAACCGGTTCTTGTAAATCTTCCACCCGGATGTTGGCCGAATCGGTTAGGTCTTCAATCAACAGGCGAAGGTCGTGGCAAACGTCTGAACCGGTCATCAATAAGCGAGGGACCTCAGGACGAAAAGTCGTGATCCGGAAGCAGAGATATTCGTAAGTGTAGTTGCGTTCCAAGTCGATTTCCGACAGCAATTTTTCTGCCGCGGCGGCCTGCTCAATCTTCTTGTGACGGGGTGCAAAACGGACCTGCTGATCACACAATTCGCGGATCCCGGTCGTGCAATACTGAGAATGCATTTTTGGCCCTCTTTTCTTCTCTGTTTCGATTTTCCTGACGTCCAGTCGGTGTTCCGTGCGAATTGCTCCGCCCGACAAGATGTCCTATTCCTAAGTTATTTAACCCGCACAATTGGTTCACGCCTCGAACCTTAGTGACCAAAATGACGAGTTAGCGGTACTACGTTATCGTTAGTCAGTGAGTTCTCCGGACACCTGGTAAGAAAAAATCGTATTTTTACCTTTTGCATGAGTCCTAACCTGTTTCTCTGTTACAGGTTGGAGAATAAAATAGGATCTGCGTTTTGCTAGCAGCAATATAGCAGCAGAGAGCTGTTGGGGGGCAAGGTCAGTTTGGGAATAAAAAGGGTCCAGAAAGGGGCTAAACAAGCTATTTCACCCATCTTTCACGGAATACCCCCTATAAGAGCTAGAATATCAGCTTTAGCGGCAGTCGGGCAGGCAGATTAAGCAGTCAGCGAGGCTGGAGATTATCCCTTGAGCCGTTAAATACGGGTGATTCTAGTGAAGATCGACCGCTACGGAGTTCGATGAACGCGATACGGCAGGACCGATTGTCAACTTGAAGTGATTTAGTTTCTGTGTTGCCGGTCGGTAGGCCGTTAGCTGAGATATAGAGGGGTGTCTGACAGAGGCTTGTCTGGGAGTTCTGAAGGACC
>CAZXJC010000186.1:0-5148 GCA_964640885.1 uncultured Pirellulaceae bacterium
GACCTGTTTGAGGGCCGTTTGACCATTTTGACCCCAAGTTCGCAGAGCCGCCGTCAGGATGTGGGTCAAATCAGCCGTTTTTGGCAGTCTCTGGGGTCCCGAGTGATACAGATGAGCCCCCGCGAACACGACCAGCAGATCGCCATGATTAGTCATTTACCCCATGTTTTGGCAACTCTGCTGGCTGCCGGTACTACCGCTGACCAGTTACCTTTAGCAGGCCGTGGCTGGCTTGATACGACGCGGGTAGCAGCGGGTGACGTCCAGTTATGGCGTCAAATCTTTCAACAGAATAAGGTTCACGTCTTGAAGTCTGTCGACAAGTTTGGACAATTGCTGACATCTTTCCGTGAGGCCTTGGACAAGGATGACATGGATAAAATAACACGCCTCTTGGAGACAGGAAAACAGCATCGTGACGCTGTGGGAAATTGATATCTATCCGGGGCCGGAGCAACCCGATTTGTCGGCCGGTTCTATCGTCTCTGATGCAGAGGACCTGGGTCTGCGAGAGCCCCTTTCCGTGGCGACCGCTCATGGTTACCTGATCGAGGGAGATTTGACGGCGGCGCAAGCCGATCAGCTTGCCCAGCAACTATTGGCTGACGGTGTTGTGGAACGGACTGTTGTTGCCCAGGTTGGCGACGATGAACTAAGTACGCCACCGAATGGCCGTCCTTGTTTGATTCACGTAATGCCCAAGCCAGGCGTGATGGATCCAGTTGCCCAGAGTGCCTTGCGAGCTATTCAGGATTTTTCCATTCCTGCCCAGGCAGTGCGCACTTTTCGGAAATACTGGTTGAGTGAACTGGCTGACGCAGAAGTGCAACTGTTGTGTGAAAAGATCCTGGCCAATGATTCGATTGAGCAGGTCGTGGTTGGCACCTTGAAGTTGGATCAGTTGCAAGTTGGATCTCCCTACGAATTTGAACTCAATATTGTTGAACTCAGCGCGTTGGACGATGAGGGGCTAGAACGGCTAAGTCGAGAAGGCCAACTCTATTTGACACTTGTGGAAATGCAGACCATACAACAGCATTTTCGAGATTTGCAACGCGAACCAGTTGATGTGGAACTAGAGACGATCGCGCAAACCTGGAGCGAACATTGCAGCCATAAGACGTTGGCTGGACGGATCGCTTACAAGGATGAACGTGGTGAACGACAATTCGACAACATGCTCAAGGAAACGATCTTTGCAGCAACCCAGCAAATTCGCAAAGACCTGGGAGATGAAGATTGGTGTGTGAGCGTCTTTGAAGACAATGCAGGTATCATCCGTTTTGATGAAGAGAACAACGTTGTCTTCAAAGTCGAGACACACAACCATCCCTCGGCCTTGGAGCCTTATGGTGGTGCCAATACAGGAATCGGTGGAGTGATCCGAGATCCTCTCGGAACTGGCCTGGGAGCTCGACCAGTGTGCAATACGGATGTTTTCTGTTTTGCACCGCCCGATACTCCCTTAGAAGATTTACCGGCTGGTGTCCTGCACCCTCGGCGTGTGATGAAGGGAGTGGTCTCCGGGGTCCGGGATTATGGAAACCGGATGGGAATTCCGACGGTCAATGGAGCTCTCTACTTTGATCCTCGCTATCTCGGTAATCCGCTGGTTTACTGTGGGAACGTCGGCATTTTGCCTCGTAATAAATCGTGTAAACAACCGTTGCCTGGTGATTGGATCGTGGCACTTGGCGGCCGTACCGGCCGGGACGGAATTCATGGGGCCACTTTTAGTTCCGCGGAACTGACAAGCGAAAGTGAACATCTCTCGGGTGGAGCTGTGCAAATCGGCAATGCGATTACAGAAAAGATGGTCTTGGATGTCGTCTTAATGGCCCGTGATCAGGGTCTTTATAATGCCATTACCGATTGTGGTGCGGGTGGCTTCTCCAGTGCCGTGGGAGAAATGGGAGAGAAGATTGGTGCGGAAGTATGGCTGGAAAAAGCCCCACTCAAGTATGACGGGTTAACTTATACAGAGATTTGGATTTCCGAGGCTCAGGAACGCATGGTCCTTTCGGTGCCCCCAGAAAGCTGGCAGGCGTTCGAGGAGCTTTCTGCGTCAGAGGGAGTCGAAGCAACTATTATCGGTAAGTTCGTTCCGACGGGCCGACTTTGCTTGAAATATGAAGATCAAGAAGTCGCTGACCTGGCGATGGAATTCTTGCATGATGGCCGACCTCCAGTCATCCGTGATGCTGTTTATCAGCCCCCCGAACCGCAGCCGGTGGAGACGGTCGCTGCCTTAACTGATGCGGGCCAGGACTTGTGCCGTATTCTGGGATCGCTGAATGTGGCCAGCAAGGAATGGGTAATCCGACAATATGATCATGAAGTACAGGGTGGAAGTGTCATCAAGCCGCTGGTCGGAATAGATAATGATGGTCCAGGTGATGCGGCCGTAGTGCGACCGATTCTTAGTTCATCGCGAGCCCTGGTCGTCAGTTGTGGCATGAATCCATACTACGGTGAATTCGATACCTATCACATGGCAGCCAGTGCGATCGATGAAGCGGTTCGCAACTGCGTGGCCGTTGGTGCCGATCCTCAGCGGATCGCCATCCTGGATAATTTCTGTTGGGGATATACCGATCGACCTGAAACGCTAGGTTCGCTGGTGCGAGCGTCGCTCGCCTGTTATGACCTGGCCGTTGCCTTGCAGACTCCCTTTATCAGCGGTAAGGACAGTTTGAACAATGAGTTCAGTTACCTGGATGATGACGGAACCAAGCAAACAATTTCAATTCCACCAACCCTGTTGATTAGTGCCCTCGGGCAAATAAGTGATGCGCGGCAGAGTATTACGATGGATCTGAAAGCAGCTGGTAATCGGCTCTACCAGGTTGGTGCTACGCATGATGAATTGGGTGGATCGCACTGGACGCTCGTCCGTGGTCTCGATGGGGGGCATGTCCCGAAAGTCAATCCAGAATTAGCAAAACGAACTTTCCAGGCTATCCACGAGTTGATTCAAACAGGTCGGATTGCTGCCTGTCATGATCTGAGTGAAGGCGGGCTCGCAGTGGCAGCAGCCGAAATGGCATTCGCCGGTGGCCTCGGCCTGAAAATGCATTTAAGTGAGATCCCCAGCGAACTGTCCTCGGAGACAGAACACGGCTGCCTGGTGGCCTTGTTCTCAGAATCAAATACCCGGTTCCTCTGTGAGGTGGCTGAGACCGATCAGCAGGCCTTTGAAGAAGGACTGGCAGCAGCGGAAATTCCTTTTGGCCTGGTTGGTGAAGTGATTGATGACGATTCGCTAACAATTACGATTTCTGGTAGCGAAGAGTCGGCAGAATCTGGGGACCAGCAGTCGGTCCTGTCTGAGAAACTCGAGACGCTTAAAGCAGCCTGGCAGGAACCGTTGAAATGGTAAAATTGTGTTGTCCGGATGATCGAGGGTACATCCAAGCCTCGTTTGTGAACAGGAAAAGGTAGATCGCGAAACCATGGCCAGCCCACGTATTTTGATTGTCCGTGCACCCGGTACCAATTGTGATCGGGAGACTGCTTTTGCCTTTGAACAGGCGGGTGGACAGCCTGACCTGGTTCACATCAATCGGATCCTGGAAAATCCACAATTGACGAAGGACTACCAGATACTTTGTTTGCCTGGTGGCTTCTGCTACGGAGATGATATTGCGGCTGGTCGTATCCTTGCCAGCCAAATACGTCATCACCTCTATGATACGATTAATGACTTCAAGGCAGACGGTAAGTTGATCTTGGGGATCTGCAATGGTTTTCAAGTCTTAATCAAGTCGGGAGTTTTGTTGGTCGAATCGGCAGCCAACGAATACCCTGCCACATTAACCTGGAACGATTCGGGACGGTTTGAGGATCGCTGGGTTCACTTGCGAGTTGAGGGAGAGAAATGCGTTTTCTTGCAAGATGTTTCGACACTCTATTTGCCGATTGCTCATGCCGAAGGAAAGTTTGTGACACGAACTTCGACGGTGTTTCAGCAACTGGAAGAAAACCAACAACTGCCGTTGCGTTACACGACGGCTGCCGGATTACGTAACGGTCAAGTCGAATATCCACTCAACCCGAATGGTTCGATTGGCAACGTGGCGGGAGCTTGTGATGAGACTGGCCGCGTGTTGGGTCTCATGCCCCATCCGGAACGGCATATCGATCCGACCCACCATCCACGTTGGACCCGGGAAGGCTTACAAGAGCAGGGGGATGGCTGCGTGGTCTTCCATAATGCAGTCCAGTATTTCGCTTGACTCGAGAGATTGCGGGCCAGCACTGATCGGTCAATCTGGGAAGTGGATTGAACACTGGTCGTCGTCGCAGCTTTTGTCTTTGTTCCAGCGGTAGCGGTGTCGAGCGATCTTTCGATATATCCATTGCCAAAACGGCAGGCTCAAGGGGATATGTAGTAGTGGCATTAATATCCAAAGTCGCGGGAGCTTACGCGTTAAGTAACGAAAAGCGGCCGCAGCTGCATAACGCTGACCTTCTTGGGTGATCAGAACCATCGCTTCCATCAGCTGTTCGTATGTTAAATCAGGATAGCGCTCAGCGACGAGTGGATCGTGCAGAGAAAGGAAGGAGAGAGTTTTTCGCCGATCCCAATTGGCCAAGCGACGAACTTGTTTGCTGCAGAACTGGCAATGTCCGTCATAGATCAAGACATCGGTAGCGGGGTTGTCATCCGGATGCGGAAACGGCTTGTCAGTTGCAGTCGACATCGCGGCTAGTCCCCAAGTGGAGTGGAGTAATTTTTACTCATAGTAACGACAATTTCGTAGACCGTAGAGGCCACTTTCAGGTTAACCCGGTTTTCCAGCCGACTCGACGATTTCGATTTCGGTCCGGTTCGAACGCTTGACGAGGGAGGAATGTATCGATCAGACAGGAAAAAACGAGTGGTGAGGGAATTTGCAGCGGCTTGTGATAGCCCTCATCCCTTTGCAGGAGATGTTTATTTTTTTGAGCGGTGCTAATATGAAAGCAGGCAACAGCGGACAGTCCACTGCCGTTGTAGTCTTCGGGATTGCTTCGTACAATTCTGCGACCGTATTACTTACAGGTGACGTGCTGACAAGGGGAGATGAGGGTGTCTGGTAAACCCAGAATCCTTTTTGTGACCGATTCCCGAACACCGGCGCTACCGGTTCCGGACGATCTGGCCAA
>CAZXJC010000187.1:0-8388 GCA_964640885.1 uncultured Pirellulaceae bacterium
GTCAGCAAGGGCGAAACGATCATCGACACGGCCAAGACCATCGAGGCCATGAATGTCGATTTACTCGTCGTCCGCCACCGCACTCCTGGTACTCCTCACTTGTTGTCCCAAAATGTTGATTGTGCCGTGGTCAATGCGGGGGACGGTCCTCACGAGCATCCAACACAGGGACTGCTGGACATCTTGACAATTCAGCAGCATCGCGGTGATTTAGCGGGCCTGACGGTTGCCCTGGTCGGAGACATCGCCCATAGTCGGACAGCGCGTTCAAACATTTGGGGCCTCAAAAAGCTAGGGGCACATGTCATCGTCTGCGGACCATCGACGCTAGTCTCCGAGGAGTGGGAAGCGCTGGGAGTTGAAGTCGCCTTCAGTCTCGATGAAATCTTGCCGCGGTGCGACGTTCTCAATTTGCTGCGAATTCAGTTTGAACGCCAATACACGCGTCCTTTTCCCTCAGTACGTGAATATGCACTGCTCTATGCAATGAATCGTGAACGGATGAGATCCGCTAAGGACGATATTTTAATCATGGCACCGGGCCCCATTAATCGTGGCGTAGAAATCACACCTGACGTTGCCGATGGTCCCCACTCAGTTATTCTCGACCAGGTAAACAACGGCTTAGCTGTCCGCATGGCCGTCTTATCGTTATTACTTCACGACGGCACCGCCAGCAACGCATCATCGGACACCGACACCACAACGGGATAGCCTGCAAAAGTCCTTTGGAATCAAACGAAACCGATGTCTGAAATCCTGATCCGTAACGGCCGCCTCATCGACCCCAGCCAGGGTCTCGATCGCGTTACCAATATCTTGATTGAGGATGGACACATTGCCAGCCTGGACGCCAAGGAAAATGGTCAAGCGACGATCATCGATGCCACCGATCGAATTATTTCTCCCGGCCTAATCGATCTGCATGTGCAATTACGTGAACCGGGACACGAGGAAGATGAGACCATCGAATCCGGAACTGCTGCTGCATTGGCTGGCGGATTTACGGCGATTGCTTATATTCCGGACACCGATCCGCCACTGGACACGCAGGCGAGCGTTGAATACGTCCGTCAAAAAGCCAGCCGGGCAGATCATTGCCGGGTCTACGTGCTGGCCTGTGTCAGCAAGAATCGAGAAGGAAATGAACTGGCTGAAATCGGCACGCTGGTCGAGGCGGGAGCCGTAGGCTTAACCGATGCGACCCGTCCACTGCACAATACAGAATTGTTGCGAACAGCCTTAGAATACTGTCGCATGTTCAAGAAACCTATTTTCAGCCACCCGGAAGTACTTGAGTTGACGCATGACGGCATCATGCATGAAGGGCAAACTTCAATGGTACTGGGTTTGGCAGGAATGCCTGCAGATGCCGAAGACGTCCTTACAGGCCGCGATTTACGACTGGCTGAAGCAACCGGGGGCCAGCTACACCTAATGAATATCTCTAGCGGCGGTAGTGTCGATTTGATCCGCCGTGCAAAGGCCCGAGGAGGTACGGTCACCGCCGAAATTTGTCCGCCACATTTCTCACTAACCGACGAATCGTTGCGGTCCTTCAACTCGAACTTCAAGATCAATCCACCGCTACGTTCACAGGACCACGTAGAAGCCTGTATTGAGGGACTCGTTGACGGCACCATTGACGTGATCGCCAGCGGTCATTCACCACGCGCTTCGGAAAAGAAAATGCGAGAACTTGACCAGGCACCGTTTGGCATGGTCAATCTCGAGACAACGCTCGCTTTGACGATCACTCACCTAATCGCCCCCGGACACTTAGACTGGCCGACCGCCCTGGCAAAATTAACCATCAACCCAGCCCGCATACTGGACGTTGACAAGGGAACTCTGCAAGTGGGAGCTGATGCCGACATCACCATCATCAACCCCGATGTTCGCTGGCAAGTCTGTGCCGAAGAATTTTATTCCCCCAGTTCGAACACCGCCTTTGAAGGAATCGAACTTCAAGGCCGTGCCGAACACGTGCTCGTGGGCGGCCAAATCAAGTACACTGCAGGCAAGGTGTTATAAAAAAGAGCGTCCGTCTCCTGCTTCCCAAATCGACATCTTCGGGAAGGGAAACACTCCTGAGTCATGAATGATTCGACCTCCGACGAGAGGCCCCTCTCGACCGCTCCACTGCTGCTCATCGACGGCTACAATCTTCTCTATGCCACCGACATTACAGGGCAGGGGAGGGACGCTGGAACATTGCAAGCGGCACGCCAAGCACTGGTGGACTTCCTGGTCAATTCGCTTCGCAATAACCTGCTGGAAAGAACGATCATCGTTTTCGATGCCAACAATCCCCCCCCCGGTTTACCAAGGCGAGTCAAGCAGGCGGGCTTATTAATCCACTATGCAACTGGCTTTCCCAATGCGGATGAACTGTTGAAACAGTACTTGGAAGTCCATACGGCGCCGCGACAAGTACTAGTCGTTTCCAGTGACCACGAAGTTCAACGTGCCGCCCGACGACGACGTGCTGACTACATTGACAGTGATGCCTGGTATCGCAAGTTACTGGCTCAACGCAATCACTCGGAAGATCCAGACATCCAATTGGCCAACGAAAAGCCAACCAGCCCACCTTCTACAGCAGAAGTCAAAAAGTGGTTAGAAGAATTCGGTCCACTATCAATAGATGCACTCTCCAGCGATGATTCTCCAACACCTGGTCAAACCGGTTCAGGTGACGAGCAAACGCCAGAAGATATGACAGACCTTAGTAATCCGTTTCCACCAGGATACGGGGAAGACCTGCTAAGCGAGGACGATCTTGACCTGGAGGATGGATTCCGCCTCGACTGACGGGGCAACCGTTCCCAACAATTAATTGGCCACCTGGATCTCTTCGCCGATTTCCCACTGGGTAAGATCTTCCGAATCGCGCTGAACATGACGGTACAACGTATCCCGCTCTACCGCTTCACGACCAGCTTCAACAATCAGTCGGCGAATATCATCAACCGACAGTATTTCAGGGGTGGTCGCACCTGCGTCATGGTAAATCAACTCGTGACGCACCGTTCCATCAAGATCGTCTGCTCCGTAAGCAAGGGCCGTCTGGGCAGTCCCAATCCCCAGCATGATCCAGTAGGCCTTGATGTGTGGAAAGTTGTCCAGCATCAGGCGGGAAACTGCAATGGTTCGAAGGTCCATCAGGGCAGATGGTTTACGGAGTTGGGAAAGCCCCGTGTTCTCCGGATGAAATGCCAGCGGAATAAACGTTTGAAATCCTGCTGTTTCATCCTGCAACTCGCGTAGTCGAATCAAATGATCCACGCGATGATAATCCTTCTCGATGTGACCGTAGAGCATTGTAGCATTGGTGCGCAGCCCCAACTGGTGGGCTACCCGATGAATCTCAATCCACTTGCCAGCATCCGCTTTATGTTCACAAAGTTGATCGCGAACTTCCGGATGAAAAATTTCAGCTCCACCACCAGGCATGCTCCCCAAGCCTGCCTCCAATAAGTCTTCTAAAATTTCCCGCACCGACTTCTTGGTTAAAAACTCGAACCAGTTGATCTCCACACCAGTCCAGGCTTTCAGGTGCAGTTGGGGGTATTCCTGGTGCAAAATATCAATAATGTGCACATACCAGTCGTATTTCATCTGGTGATGCAGCCCGCCCACGATGTGCATCTCGGTACAACCATTTTCCACTGCCTCCTGGCCGCGGGTCAAAATCTGCTCGTCACTCATTAAGTAACCACGCTCGTCTCGCAAGTCAGCCCGGAAAGCGCAAAAGTTACAACGGTAGACGCAGACGTTGGTTGGATTCAAATGGGTGTTGATATTGTAATACGCTACGTTGCCGTTCTTACGCTCACGCACCTGGTTCGCTAACTGGCCTACTTCCTGCAATGGCGTCTGCGGATCATATTACAACAGCCCATCGTCAAAAGACAGACGTTCTCCAAGCTCCACTTTCTCGCGAATACTCTCGAGCGATGAATTACCGGTCCGGGGCATAGCTGTTATCTCAACAATCAAGGACTAGGGTGCACTAGTTTGCTTCTACCGTCTAATGTGGCCTGCTATTAACCGATTGTCTAGGGACCTGGCTCAAGGAACAAACAACAGGCTCCGCAAGGCCATCTCAGCCAGTTGCCGCACCTCCGGGTCCGGGTCCTTCAGACACTGCTTTAAAGCCGGTATTGCCGACTTCGCCGGAGCCCCCAAAACACCCAAAGAATAAATTGCCAGGCGACGAGCACGGGGTACAGAAGATGAAACGTGTTGAATTAGCTCCGGAACGGCTTTTGAACCAATGCGAGTTAAAGCTGCCGCGGCCGTATCGCTCAACTGGTCATCCTCGGCAGCCAAGGCTGACCCTAATTCCGAGCAGGCAGCTGCCGCCTCCGGACCAAGTCGACCGAGGTGCAAAGCAGCAGCCCTCCTGACGCCCAGGTCTTTATCCCCAGACAAGATGTGCCGATAGACCGGTACGGCTTCTTTCGGCAGGGCAATTCGAGAAACACCAAACAAGCTCGCTTTACGAACCCCTACGGCAGGATCCTGTTTGACCGACTTGACCAGTGCTGGCAATACCAGTTGCCATTCGATTTTCAGACGCCCAAGGAAACGGGCTACAGTTGCACGATTCCGCTCCTCTTCAGCGCTCACATCCAACATGCGAACCAACTGTGGAATAGCCGGTCGAATCGTTTGCACAGGCATTCGCGCTACCATCTGTAACGCTAATTCTCGCACCTTACTGTTTTCGTCTTCAAGTGCACTCAGAAAAGCCTCCTGTAAGGCAATGTCTTGAATGACAAAACGTCCGGTCAGGTAATAAATCGCGCCCTGACGCACTGCTGCGGAAGGATCTTTCATCAACGTAAGCAATACTTCGTCCTCAACAGCCGCATTATTTAACTCTTCACGTGCTGCTTCTCGGACCGACGTTTCCTCCCCCACTAACTGCGTTAACCACTCTCGCAGAGAAGCATGAGGCTCTTTGTCCGGGGAAACATCCGTCTCTTCAGAAGTCCCTGCAACGGACGACGGACTAGATTCTACGGCGGTATCTTTCCCCTCACTCGTCGCGTCTGTCGCACTGGCTGGTTGCTGACCGCCCTCGTTTACATCCTGCTCGGACACTGGCGATTCCGGCTGACCACAGCCCACCAATATCAGGACACAAATAAAACTGGCCGCCAGTAAACAACGTGTATTGCCGCTGCTCAACATGAACTTAAACCTTTCGTCCTTCCATGACCCAGGGATAAATCGTCTGCCACCGCTGGCATTGCTGACTAGTTTAACAGCAGATCCAGTGTCACGATCAAGAACAATCCGATGCTGACCACCGCGTTGACACGAAAAAAGGCCAAATTAACTCGAGAAAGATCGTCTGGTCGCACGATTCGATGCTCATAAGCGAGCAAGATTGCGACTGCCAGGAGACCCATGTAGTAAATCCATCCCAGACTCAGAACGGGTCCACCCAGCGTTGCGCTCCAGGGAAGAACCAACAACACAAGTAACATTCCCAGGTGGCTGAGAGCCGCAATTTGCAAGGCTCGCGGAATCCCCCAACGGGCCGGAATGCTGTACAAGCCAGTCGGAGCTTGACGATCGAAGTCAGCATCTTGGCAAGCATAAATAATGTCAAAACCTCCAACCCAAAGAAAAACTGCTATCCCAACCAGCAGGGCGGGGACCAGATCTGCCGGATTATCCAACACCGATTCTCCGCGAAGAGCGATCCAGGCTGACACCGGAGCCAGCATCAATGCCACCCCCAGATAAAAATGAGCCAGTGTCGTAAAGCGTTTCGTGTAGCTGTAGACCAGTAGAAATAAAAGTACCGGGACAGAAAGATAAAGTGGCAGGTAATTTGGGTAGAACAACAACGTTGAAACAACAAACAAGAAAGAGTTCAGCAGGATAAAACCGCCGACGAAACGTCGGCTGATTAACCCTTGGGGCAAATGGCGCATCTCGGTGCGCGGATTCTCGGCATCGATCAAGTGGTCTACCAGTCGGTTAAAGGCCATCGCAGCGCTGCGCGCGGTCACCATGCAAAGCAGCAGCCCCAAGAGATCTTGAATCCGAAAAGGCGTATCGCGACCATTCAGGTCTTTGGTCATCCATGCCATTACTGCTGCCAACATTGCGAAGGGCAAAGCAAAAATGGTATGGCTAAACCTGATCATCTCCAGAACTTGTCGTAATCGTTTCATCATACTTCTGCTGTTTGCCCCAGCGCTGCATCAACTGGTTCTCAATTCCTAATTGGTCCAGAATCCGTGCCACAATAAAATCAACCAGATCCAAGACCGACTCCACACCGTGATACCAGCCCGGCATCGCTGGCAAGACCACCGCTCCGGCAGCCACCGCTTCCTGCATATTCTTCAACATGACTAGTGATAACGGTGTCTCACGTGGCATTAGTACCAGTCGTCGCCGTTCTTTTAGATGGACATCGGCCACCCGGTGAATCAAATTGCTACCGGTGCCGTGAGCTACCTTCCCCAAGGTACTGCTGGAACAGGGACAAATGACCATCCCATCCGTCAAGCTTGAGCCGCTGGCCACCGGAGCCATAAAATCATTTTCGTTGTGCCAGAAAATAGTCCCCAGAGTTGCTGGTTGCTGGTCACTCAGTCGTGGAGGTTCCAAGAAACAGTTGCTCGCCAGCTTCAAAATCTCGTCCCCATCGATGGTTTCAGGATCAATCTCAAGCTGCAATTCCTCCCGAAACACGAGTCGACCTGCCCGACTTACGATCAAGTGAACATCGCGCCCAGCGTGCGCCAACGACTGCAACAAACGCAAGGCATAGACCGCGCCGCTGGCTCCGGTAATTCCCAAAACAATCGGATTACTCATTTCACTCCCACGTACAACGTCGCCACACCAAGGGTCAAACGCTTCAAACGAACCTCTTTTAAACCGGCTGCAGACATCCGTTCCAACAGTGCCGTTCCTGACGGAAACTGCCCAACACTCTCGGGCAAATAATTGTAAGCATCTTCATCATTGCGAGCGATCCATTGACCAAGCCGCGGCAAGACGTTGCGAAAATACCAGCCATAACAGGCTTTAAACGGCTGCCAAGTTGGCTCAGAGAACTCCAGTACCGCTACTCGTCCTTGTGGCTGGCAAACTCGCACCATATCCGCCAACCCTTGCTCTGTATCTTGGACATTCCTCAAACCGAAGGCAACCGAGACAATCTGGAAAGAATCGTCCTCGAAAGGCAACTGCTGAGCGTCGGCCTCAACAAACCGCAGGCGACCCGCATGACGCGATCGAGCCTTCTTTTTTTCACCTACCTCTAACATCTGCGGGCAAAAATCTGAGCCAACAACCTCCACTTCGCCACGCGTCCGACGGCAATAGGCAAGCGCTAAATCTCCCGTACCCGTACAAATATCGAGGATAGGAGAAGTTCCCTGTGGGGCCACGCGCCGAACCGTCCGCCATCTCCAATAGCGGTCCACATTCATGGACAACAGGTGGTTCATGCGGTCATATTTGGGCGCAATCTGCCCGAACATCCGCTTTACGCGAGAACCGGATTTGTCGACAATTGCCATCAGTATTCACCGTCACTGGCCGCTGGCAGCATAATTCATCAAAAATAACGATACCCACTTGTACCGCAGCCCACTGGTTATCCTAACCGCTCCGCACCGCAGACGCGACCGGCGAACAACCTTCATCCTTCTTTAAAAGCTAGGCTTTTAGCAGTTACGTCATGCCCTCCACCGTTTCTGTTCATTTACTTCCGGCCCTGCTCGACCCCGCAGAACTTGCGGATGCGACCGTAGTGGTGATCGACGTATTGCGAGCCACCAGTACTATTACCGCGGCACTGGCTGCCGGGGCAGCAGGTATCATCCCCTTTGCCGAAGTAGCGGCCGCTCGACAACGGGCCACTGGCTTTACTGGCCCAGTGCTACTTGGTGGCGAACGTGAAGGGAAACGCATTAACGGCTTTGACCTGGGCAACTCTCCCAGCGAATACCTGCCCGGGATAGTCCAGGACCAGACCATTCTATTTACCACTACCAATGGGACCCGGGCACTGGCAACTTGTCACCACGCCAGCCGTATATTACTGGCTGGCTTCGTGAACCTGACAGCCGTAGCAACCCAGGTCAGCAACACCTCTGAAGTGCACATTCTTTGCGCCGGTACGAATGGAAAAATCTCACAAGAAGATATGCTGCTGGCCGGAGCTCTGACGGAGACGCTCAGCCGCCAGGACGAACCGTTTATCCCAGGCAACGATTCCGCTCGACTAGCCCAACAGGCATGGTGCTCCCGTGCCACGCAGGCAGGTCAACTTGAAGAATTACTGCGGGCAGGGCGGGGCGGTCAGAACCTGCTGCAACTGGGCCAGGAGGCGGACATTGCTTATTG
>CAZXJC010000188.1:0-10480 GCA_964640885.1 uncultured Pirellulaceae bacterium
GAAGATAAATCACCTGCTTCTGTTGCAGCGGCGATCCACAGTTGGTTCGTCCAGCATTATTCCCGGGAAGGATGAAGCGGGCATATTCTTCACTTTAAATGCAAACCAGGCCGTAACTGGAGAATGTGAGCAACGTGTCGAATTGGCTGGCTTATTCGGGACTGTTCCTGCTGGGAACCTTACTAGGTTCCCAGATCAATCATGCTATCTATCGCTGGGCATGGAATGCCCGCCGGATCAGTCCCTGGTCACCCGCTGCTCCCCAAGCCCCACCACGCCGTTTCCTGGATTGGGTACCCGTGCTGGGATGGTGGGGATTGCGACGAGAAACAGCTTTGCACGGACAGTTATTCTGGATACGTCCGATGCTCCTGGAGATCGCCGGCGGGGCGGCTTTGGCAAGCCTCTACTGGTGGGAGATAGGCCGCTTTGACGAGCTCGTCTTGACGACACCGCTTTGCTCGCGCTACCTGAGTCACGTCATCCTGATATCGTTGCTCGCGATTGCCAGCTTTATTGATTTTGATGAGCAAACGATTCCTGATCTTGTTACCATTCCCGGTACCCTGGCGGGCTTGCTGCTGGCTGGCCTGGTTCCGCTTAGCCTGCTGCCAGTTAGCCGATTGACTGGCGTGGAACTTCCTTTACTTGTGACATCTCCTTTTGAGTGGGATCCGCAGCTTGATGGACCAGTTGGACTACTCTCGGGATGGGCTTGCCTGTTGGTCTGGTGCCTGGCGGTCCTGCCTAAAGTTTGTACGCTGCGAAAAGGTTACTGGCAGGGTGCGCGAATCATGCTGGCCAGTGTTCTGCGTCCGCCACGGAAAACGAAAGCTCGCTTGCAGGTGACACCGCGTAAACCGTTTCTAATTACCCGGCTGGTTGTTCTGTTAGCGATCCTTGGCACGCTTGGGATTGCCCTGGTGTGGTCTGCTGGCGAACTCCAGTGGCGAGGCCTGCTGACTGCCTTGCTGGGGATGGCGTTTGGTGGAGGAGTGATTTGGTCGGTTCGCTTAATCGGTGGGTATGCCATGCAGCAGGAGGCAATGGGGTTTGGTGATGTGACGTTGATGGCCATGATCGGCGCATTTTTAGGATGGCAGTCGACACTGATTGTTTTTTTCCTGGCTCCATTTGCGGCACTTTTGATCGGCTTGATCCAGTTGATCGCAGTGCGCCGAACGGATATCGCCTTTGGCCCCTACCTTGCGCTGGCGAGTGTTGTCCTGGTGGTTGCCTGGAAGCCGGTTTGGGAATTGCGTGCAGAGGCCTTTTTTCAACTGGGCTGGTTCATCCCCCTGCTGGTAGGTTGTTGTTTGATCCTAATGGGGGTGCTACTGGTTGCCTTGCAGTGGCTTAAGCAGCTTTTCCGAGGAGGCGAGGGATAGGTTCTGTCCTCAAGGCTGCTTTTTTCTTAGCAGCGGAGGCGAAAATACTCTCACCCGCTGAACCTTTTCGTGGTACGGTAACTCAAGACTGCCAACGATTGGTAAACCTTGCTGAACGAGAGGAGTAGAGAGCGTTGATTGCAATTATTGATTACCAGATGGGTAATTTGCGGAGTGTTCAAAAGGGTTTCGAAAAGGTTGGGCAGGAAGCCCAGATTGTTTCAGATCCCCAGCAGCTCGAAAGAGCAACGAAAGTGGTCTTACCCGGCGTTGGAGCCTTTGGTGATGCCATCCAGGAACTGACAACACGCGGGTTTGTAGAACCTTTGTGTGAGTGGCTTGAGCAGGACCGACCGTTCCTGGGGATTTGCCTCGGCTTGCAACTTTTGTTTGAGCGCAGTTTCGAGGGAGGCGAACACAGGGGACTGGGAGTGCTGGCTGGAGAGGTTCGTCGGTTTGATGTTCCTGCTCCTTTAAAAGTACCCCACATGGGTTGGAACGAACTGCAACTGCAGAAGCCGGCTCCTATCTTGGAAGGTATCAATTCCGGAGACCATCTCTATTTCGTCCATTCTTACTACGTGGCACCAGAGGATCAAGAAGTATTGGCTGTTGAGACGGATTACGGGGGGCCTTTCTGTGCCATGGTCTGGCGTGGCCAGCTCTTTGCGACGCAGTTTCATCCCGAAAAAAGTCAGCAAGTTGGTCTGCAAATCCTGAAGAATTTTTCCCAACTTGCCTGACAATTGGGTCCCGGCAGCTCTCCGGTATTTTCTTGCCTATCCCGCTTACTGGGTGTGGCTTAAAGTCTCTCCGGCCCTTGTCAATAGCCTGCTTCTTTGGCATATTGCCTGTTTCTACAGAGCCTCGGTGAAAGGGATCATCAAGAACCGTCCTGATGAATATCTGGCCAGCAATCGATCTGCGAAACGGCAAATGTGTCCGCCTGCAACAAGGTGACTACAGTCGTGAAACCGTCTTTGGCGATGATCCGGTCGCGATGGCTCAGCGTTGGGTTTCCGAGGGCGCGGAACAATTGCATCTGGTTGACCTGGATGGTGCTCGCGAAGGACATTGGGCAAATCGGACTGCTGTCGAGGCAGTGGTTTCGTCGGTTGCTGTCCCCTGCCAGCTAGGTGGCGGTATCCGAGACCAGGAGACGATTGCCCAGTTGTTTGAGATCGGCGTTTCACGAGTCGTGATCGGGACAAAGGCCATTAAGGATCCAGATTGGTTTCGAGAGATGTGCCGAAAATACCCCGAACAGATTGTACTGGGGATTGATGCTCGGGACGGCTGTGTGGCAACCGCCGGCTGGCTAGAAACCAGCACGATGCCGGCGATTGATTTGGCTCAGCAGTTTAACGAGGAGCCAGTAGCGGCGATTGTTTATACAGATATCGCGAAAGATGGCATGCTGGCCGGGCCTAACTTGTCAGCAATGGGGCAAATGAAGCAAGCCAGTCGCTTTCCAGTTGTTGCTTCAGGTGGGGTGACGACCAGTGACGATGTACGGCAATTGGCAGGATTGCAGCTAGATGGCTGCATTATCGGCCGCACGCTTTATGAAGGGCAGTTGAAGTTATCTGAAGCTCTCACGGCCGCCGGGGAAGCTTCCTGAGAGGTGTTTTTTTGGTGGTCGCAGAGGAGGCGGACAGAGAGTTTAAGTGGTAAGATAATAGTGGTCGTGACGAGCTTTCGACCCTGTTGGAGCAGGCAGCAGACCACGAATATGAAATTGGTGTAATGAAATAAAAGGAACGGTCGGTATGGCTAGTGGAAATTTGGCAGACATTCGTAATATCGCTTTTTGTGGGCATGGTTCGTCTGGAAAGACAACTCTTATGGATAACATGTTGGTGACGACGGGAGCCGTCAACGGCACGCCAAGTGTCGACAACGGGACGAGCATCTGTGATTTTGACCCGGAAGAGAAAAGTCATAATTATTCGGTCGAAGCGAGTGTCGTTCATTTTAAACACAGTGGGAAACGATTTAACGCGATTGATACGCCTGGCTATCCGGATTTTATCGGCCAGACCATCGGCGCCTTGCACGGTGTCGAGAATGCTGTTGTTGTGATCAACGCGCAATCAGGTATCGAAGTTAATACGCGGCGCGTTTTTGAAGAGGCAGGTAATATCGGACTGGGGCGACTGATCGTCATCAGTAAGATGGATGGTGAGAATATCGAGTTCTCAGACGTTGTCAGTAGTATCCAGGAATTGTGGGGAAATCGGTGTGTCCTGCTAAACGTCCCCGTCGGACATGGAGCTGATTTTAAGGGTGTTGTTAGTACGCTGCGGGTGCCGGAGGATACTGCCGGAGCACTTGTTGATCCGGCGGCGATTCACGAACCTTTGATTGAATCGATTATCGAGGTTGATGAAGAAGTAATGGAACGTTACTTCGAAGGGGAACAGCCGACGGATGAAGAATTAAGTCGTTTGATTATCCGGGCAGTTGCCGAGGGTAGCCTGGTGCCGATTCTTTGCTGTTCAGGGAAAACGGGAATTGGCGTGTCCGAGGTGCTCGATGCACTTGTGATGTGCGGCCTGAGCCCTGCTGATAAGCCACGGATGAACGCGGCAGAAGAGCCTGCTGAGATAGCCCCAAATGCAGACGGGGATCTTTGTGGTTTGATCTTCAAAACACGAATTGATCCCTTTGTCCAAAAGCTAAGCTTCATCCGTCTTTTCTCCGGTAGTCTTAAGAAAGATGTTGCAGTGCCAGTTTCCACGGCCAGAAAGCCAGTCAAACTGGGCCAGTTACTCCGTGTGCAGGCTGATCAAGTTGAAAATATCGATTCCGCTGGCCCCGGTGACATCGTGGCAATAGCCAAGATGGAAGAATTGCATACGGGATCAGTTTTGGGTGAGATTCCCTTGCCAGAGATCAAGTTTCCATCTCCCATGGTTGGACTGGCCGTCACCCCGAAGAGTCGTGGCGATGAAACAAAGTTGTCAGGAGCGTTGAACAAGGTTGTTGAAGAGGACCCGACTTTTAGATTGGACCGTGATAGTCAAACCAAGGAACTGGTCATGACTGGGATGAGTGAACTTCATCTTATGGTTATCCAGGAACGATTGATTCGTCGCGACAAGCTGGAAGTTGAAACCAAGGAACCGAAGATTCCTTATCGAGAGACGATCCAGGCAACGGCAGAAGGAATGTATCGACACAAAAAGCAAAGTGGTGGCCGTGGGCAATTCGGGGAAGTGCATATCCGAATGTGGCCTCTGCCCCAAGGAACTAATATCGAAGAATTTGCTACCAAGCAACGCTTCGCGTCCATGAAAAGTTTTCACTATGACGAGAAGGTGAACTTCCTGTGGGTCGATTCCGTGGTTGGTGGTGTCATTCCAGGTAACTTTATGCCGGCCGTGGAAAAAGGATTCCGTGATCGGCTGGAAAGAGGAGTGATCGCTGGCTACCAGATTCAAGATGTTGTTGTCGAAGTTCACTTCGGTAAACATCATCCCGTCGATAGTTCGGAAACAGCCTTTAAAATGGCTGGCTCGATGGCCTTTCGCAATGTGTTTCAGGACGCCAAGCCGAGCCTCCTGGAACCGGTTGTCAAAATTGATATTACGGTCCCCGAAGATAACGTGGGTGATGTCTACAGTGATATGTCCAGCCGCGGAGGGCGCGTCCAGGGAACCGATTCAGCGGGTGGTAACCTGCAAACAGTCCGTTGTGAAATCCCGTTGCGTTCGGTGACGACTTACTCACGAACGCTCTCCAGTATGACTGGCGGCCAGGGAAGCTACTCGATGGAATTCAGCCACTACGACGTGGTTCCCGGCAATGTGCAGCAAGAGATTATGACGAAGTCGAAAGTCCAGGAAGAAGAAGAATAGGACCTGTCGGCTTGCGTCCAGCGGTGAATTAGGCAGTTCGGGCAAGTTCTCTCGTCCCTTTTGCGCATGGTTCAAAGGGTTCGTCCGATTTTGCCTTAATTTCCTAATCGAGCTGGACCGAAAAGCAGAGCAGGGTCCTTGCTTCAGGGAACTTGTCTGCCTAGGATGGATTTCGTGCAAATCATGGGCCCTGTCGCAGCGATTGAGTCTGCGGGACAGAGCCTGACTAAAAAAATAGTGGTGAAGAAGCCATGCAAACGACTCCTTTATTAGACAACATGCTTTGTCTCTGTATGGGTCCGGCTTGACCGGACTTTCTGCTTGTCGTTTTTTTCTATTTCGCAGGTTCTTGACCTGAATTCTTATCGCAGATTTGCGTTTTGAAAGAATAACCATGGCTTCTGATTTTCGACGTAAAGAAGAGTTGCCCGATTTGACCGAGCAGATCGTGGATACCTATACCGAAGTAGGTACCATTAATCACCTGGGGCATCTGCCGTTGCCACGCTATGAAACCGTAGTTTCGGCACTGAATGACCTCAAGGAAATCCTTTACCCCGTATATCGTCAGCGGGAAGGTCTCCATATTGGTAACGTGACTTATCACGTTGGTGATTTGATTGATGGCCTACACGACAAGCTGACGACGCAAATTGCGAGGGCCTTGCGGCACGAGGAGTTTGTTACACAGGGAACCGTCGAGAAGGACGCCACGGATGAAGATTATGAAGCAAAAGGGCAGGAACTAACAATTCGCTTCCTGCAGCGCATTCCTGAGCTAAGAAACATGCTGGCCACGGATGTCCAGGCAGCATTCGATGGCGATCCGGCGTGCAAGAGTCGTGATGAGGTCATTTTTTGCTACCCCGGACTCGACGCAGTCACTGTCTATCGTCTGGCACACGAGCTGTACACGATGGGAGTGCCCTTCATACCACGGATGTTGACCGAATGGGCACACAAGGAAACAGGTATCGATATTCATCCTGGTGCCACGATTGGGAATCACTTTTTTATCGACCATGGAACCGGCGTCGTGATTGGTGAAACTTGCCATATCGGAAATCATGTGAAAATCTACCAGGGAGTGACCCTCGGTGCATTGAGCTTTCCTACTGATGGTGATGGAAAACTGATCCGAAATATGAAACGACATCCTACGATTGAAGATCGGGTTGTGATTTATGCCAGCGCGACTATCCTGGGTGGGAAAACAGTAATCGGGCATGATGCAGTGATCGGTTCCAGTGTTTGGCTGACACGCAGTGTGGAACCGCATACCACCGTAACCCTGGAATCTCCCAAGCTGCGTATCCGTGCAGATCTTCCCGACGAATTGAATCCGGAAACGAATTACCAGATCTGATCCGTTTCCCCTCTAGGATCCGTCATGCTGCTTTCCTAGTAGCAGAGTAACACTACAGACCAGGCATGTTAGCAGGGTGATGATACAGCCCGTCCAAAACAAGGACGGATGATAACGGTAGGTAATCTGGTAACTTCCAGCAGGCAAGTAAATGCCACGCATGACACGGTTCGTTCGATAAACGGTGGCAGGTCGTGAAGCCTGGTAACTAGTTCCCCTTTTTACCGAAACCGTCGCTCGCCAGTTATGGCTGTAGGTATCGCTCAAGACGACTATCCCCGGTTTGACCAGTTGTGCTTCGACAACAACCTGTTGGGGCTGGTAGTTCACGATCTGGCAATCTTCAGCGGACGGTACCTCTTCAGCAGGCGCTGCATGGACCACTGGTTGCTTAGCACTTTCGATAACCGCCGATGCTCGTAGATCGCGAGCTTTCCCGTCTGGAAAGAGAACAGCCTTCGTGCGAGCACGTATATAATCAGGAGACGATGATTTGAGGAGGGGGAAGTGGATCAGCTCGTGACTGATCCAGCTGCGTGGAAACCTTCGCTTAAGGTGCTGAAAGTGTATCCCGCCAGAGGGTGAAATTGTCTCTCCCGCCGACGCTTGCCGGATCAGGTAGTCGACGCCCAACAACGCCAGAAGTGATTGCTCGGGATTGTCCCCACTGGCATTTATTCCTTGATCGCGTGCTACCTCCCAAATCATTCGGTAATCCTCGGCTTGAATACTTCCTGGACTTTTCACCAAGGCGTGTGCGGAGAGCAGGTGGTAGCGGGGCAAGAATGTGTTTCGGTCCCAGGAGACGATCTGTTCATGCCGCAACCAGGAACTGGTTGTTGACCAGTGCTCAGGAATTAGCTTGGTGTGGAGTGGTCGAAAGATTCGTGTCGGCGGCTGATCAAGAGCGACTGCCGCCGGTAACTGTGACTCGATGGCCGCAGATGCTTGCCATTGTTTATCCGACGCCGAGATGACCAGCCAGCCATTTGCCAGCGTGATTTCAAAGGCTGTCAGGCAGACTAAGACAGGTGTGATCCAGCGATGCCCGGAGAGGGAATATCGACTTAACAGCCACCAGCAACAAAGACTCAACAGGGTCGTTTGGCCCAACGCCAGCAGGATATCGCGCCTGGCGAGGGAGCTTTCCAGGGGGCCCCAGTACGGATGGGCAGCTGTAGTGGCCAGTTGTTGCATTAATGGAGTTCCCAAGATCAGCAGGCTGGCAAGTGCTAATCCACTGACTAGTGTACTGGTCACCAGCAGGCGTCGTAGCTGATTTGATACTGTCGGTTGGCCGAGCAGATCAAGTTGTTTTCCAGCTAAGAGGCTTAATGCCAGAGAGGCGATTACGAACCACTTGGCCGGATACCTGAATTGTACGTAACCTGGAAGGACCTGAACCAGTAACCAGTAAAGACCACCCACTGGTTGACCTATTGCTGGACTAGTCGCCGCTTCGCCCTGGATCAAGGATTGGCCTTCGTAGACTAGCCAGCCGAGTCCAAACCAGCCGAGGCTGGCTAATATGCCAAAAAGAACCAGGTAGCTGAGCCAGCGAACAGTCGGGTCCGAACTGCGCAAGCTCCAGGCAGCACAGGCCAGCAGCAATGGTAACCATCCCAGGTACAGCGTGGCAGACCATATCCGGCCCTCGCCAGGAAACTGGTTGATCCAGCGACGATGGACTGGGTACATCTTTCCGGAAATGTTTGGCCAGAGGAGTTCAGCGAATCGCCAGGGTCCGATACTGAAGTGGTAAATGTGACGATGATGCGTGTTCTTGGCTGGCGTGGTAAACAGTCCCCGGAGAGGGACGGGCTGACGATCAGAACGAGTTTTTTCTGTCGTCTCTCTAGCGCTACGCTGCCAGGCCGCCGGTATCTCGTAGAGACTGTGTGGTTGTGTGTAGGCGGTCCGCCGACTTTGCCGGGTCCACTCCCAGGTGGGCAACACTTGAATAGCTGAAAGTAGAAAAGTGACACCACCAGCTAGTATCAACAAGGTGAAACGGTGTTGAAACCAGTTGCGGTTAGCTCGCTTGGCTTCATGCTGCGGGTTGCTTCGTCTGCTGGAGAGGATCAGGGCATAAAGGCCAGCCAGTAATCCAACATGGTAGGCTGATTGAGGATCGCCACCGAGTGTCATGAGTGTTAGCAGGAAAGCCAGGGTGAGTGCGACTTTCCAGTTCCGCTGGACAAGCATTCGATCAGTACTCTGTAGTGCAAAGGGGAGCCAGGCAGCGCTGACCAGGTAGATGACATTGGCATGCTGGCTTAGAAGGCTGCCACTGAGCGCGTAACTCACAGCAGCTAACGAGCTGCCCCAGCAGCTGGCTTGCCAGTAACGGGAGAGCCGGTAAGTGCCGTAAGCGGCCAGCAGGACATGCAAGGCAATGTACCAGCTATAGAGAGCAGGGAAGGGGAGGGGCAGTTGGAAGATGAATTTAGGCGGGTAGAACAGGCTACTAGACAGATCACTCATCGTTGGGCTCCCCAGGTTTTCCTGTGGATTCCAGAGCGGAATCTGTTTCCTTTGCCACTGTTGCGCCGTCCAGTGAAAGGTCGGGTAGTGGAAATGGGCTGCATCTCGGAAAGCGGGTGTCTGGTCTGTGACCAGGGAGGGGCCGAACAACCAGCACCAGGGAAGCAGGACAACGGCCAGTAACAGGTACCGTTGTAGTCGGGGGCGTTGGCTATCAGGCAGGATTGGCTCAGCTGATGAGATCATGGGAACCACGTGCTCCATCGACCGAGGCAGGCGATGCCAGTAGTATGAGCCCTGTGGCTGGTTCGTATCGCAGGCGAATTTGCCTGTTTAGGAACGCGTGACCCACAATTGCCCACGAGCTTGAGCGATCAATCGATCGCGTGCATCCATTAATTCTGGAGTGTTCGCTTTACGCTGTAACGCTTGCTCAAGTTGTTCACGGGCTTGTTCTGCATCGACTTCAGCCACTGGCACAGCTCGGTTGGTCAGGACGGAGACGACGTTATCTCGAACTTGAACAAATCCCCCATCGACATAAAACCGTTCAACTTGGCCGCCTTGTCGAACTCGCATTTCGCCAAATCCCAGGCGACCGATGAGTGGACTATGGGCCGGAGCAATGCCAGCTTCACCGTCAAATAACGGCAAGGCCACGAATTCGGCCTCTTGTTCGAAGGCCGTTTCTTCGGGAGTTACGACGATGCAGGTAAGTTGTGCCATGGGTTACGCCTCTTCAGCCATCTTCTTGGCTTGTTCTTCGGCCTGTTCGATGGCCCCAACATACATGAACGCCGATTCTGGCAGGTGATCCCACTTGCCGTCACATATCTCTTCGAAGCTGCGAATGGTGTCTTCCAGCGACGTGATTTCACCGGGTTTTCCAGTGAACACTTCTGCGACCAGGAACGGTTGCGAGAGGAATCGTTCGATGCGACGGGCGCGATGAACAATTAACTTGTCTTCTTCACTCAGTTCGTCCACCCCAAGGATGGCGATAATGTCTTGTAGTTCTCGATATCGTTGCAGAGTGGTTTGGACGCGTCGAGCGATCGCAAAATGCCTCTCGCCCACATACTGTGGATCCAGGATACGACTGGACGAAGCCAACGGATCGACCGCCGGGTAAATCCCCTTCTCAGTAATCGATCGTTCCAGGTAGAGGAAAGCATCGAGTTGGCTGAAGGCTGTTGCTGGAGCAGGGTCAGTCGGATCATCTGCCGGCACGTAAACCGCTTGCACCGACGTGATGGCCCCTTTATCAGTCGAGGTAATGCGTTCCTGCAAGGCACCCATTTCCGTTGCCAGGGTTGGCTGGTAACCAACCGCAGACGGCATACGTCCGAGTAACGCGGAGACTTCGCTACCAGCTTGCGAAA
>CAZXJC010000189.1:0-2532 GCA_964640885.1 uncultured Pirellulaceae bacterium
TCCCTCTCGTTGGCGCTTGCCGAGTACGGCGCTGAGCTTCTCACGTACCTCGGTAAGTAGACCGCGTCCAAAGGAGAATCGTCATGGCCAGTATCTTTCAGCGGATCTTCAAGGTCACCCAGTCCCAGGCGCACGCCAGCATGGACAAGTTTGAAGCTCCGATCAAGATGAGCGAACAGGGTATCCGTGACCTCAAGAAGAGGCTGCAAACGTCGATGGTCAGCCTGGCGCAGGTCAAATCGCTGGCGATTCGCCTCCAGAAGGAGACTGACGACCACAAGAAAAGGGCGGCTGACTACGAACGCAAGGCGATGCTGCTACTCAAGCGCATGCAGGGAGGGGAGATGGAGGGGTCAGAAGCCGAGCGGCTGGCCACGGAAGCCCTGTCAAAGAAGGAAGAAGCCCTCCAGCGCTACGCCACGGTCTCGGGGGAGCAGCAGGCTCAGCAGCGGATGGCCGACCAGCTCCAGACGAAGGTCGAAGAACTCAAACGCCAGATCAGCAAGTACGAGAACGAGATCATCACCCTTCGCGCTCGGGCCCGGACAGCTTCGTCCATGCGCAAGATCAACCAGCAGCTGGCCGGCGCCGATGCCTCTGGCACCGTCGCGATGCTCGAGAAAATGAAGATCTAGGTTCAAGAGGAAGAGTCTCTTGCCGAGGCTTACGGTCATCTCTCTGATGTCGGCGGCACCATCGACGAGGACATCGACAAGGCGCTGGCCTTACCGTCGACAGCGGCGACCTCCGACTCGTTGGCCGAGTTGAAGAAGAAGATGGGCATGTCCGCCTGAGACGCAGTAATCACCCCACACCGTGCGCCGGTCGCGCCTCACCGAAGAGTAACGCCTCGATGCCAGGATTCGAGCCGTCGAACTTCCAGATCCAGGCGTCCAACACGTAGTGAGTGGCCTGCGGCACGGTGAGCAGCGGGACGACAAGGTGGCGCAACGCTTCTGGCGCCGCGAAGGGCAACGCCATCTGGCCGAAGGCGGCTGCGTGTTCCCCCCAGACGAAGAGATCCCACAGGACCTCTTCGAAGTAGGCCAGCATCAGGAGTAGCCCGACGAAGACGCCAGCCGCCGCCGGCCGGTGGATGCGCTGCCTCCATGATCGTGGGTCGGTCCACTTGTGGCGACCATAGATCCAGACCAGGGCTACGTATGGAACGCCGTGCGCCACGACGTTGGTAAGGGTAAAGGCGAAGTCGGAGTTGAGCAGCACGATGCCCGCGTACCACACGCACGCGGTCGAGGTCACGATCCCGACCTTGCCCCAGTTGACCGCTCCCCGCTTCCAGTAAATCTGGACCTGTCTGACGAGGAAGGCCAGTAGATCGGCCGAATAGATCCAGAGCGCTACGGGCGAGATCCACACTGGGAGCGACACGAAGTCCCCCTCGACGAACCATTCGAACTGGCGATCGGACGTTGTGTGCCAGAAGGCGAGCGGATAGAGCATGGTGGAATAGATCGCCATCTTGTCGAGGCGGCGAGCGGCGACCGAGTGCTCCCCGCAGCGGTGACGATAAAGCATCACGAATCCGAACTGCTGGCGCACGAAATGGAAGACTGCGATGTAGGCGAGCACGCGCCAGAAGACCAGCGTCCCGAGGCTATGGAGCAGCACGCCGACGGCGAGGCAGACGAGCGGCGTGAGTATGTATTGGGTGCGACGGCGGGCCAGCTCCTCAGGATCCAAGTATGTGCGATAGAGTGACGCGTAAACGTGCGCTACGTCGATGCCCACGACGAACGCGAGCCAACCCCAGAGCGGCACATCGGGGGCTCGCAGAGTAGGAACCGACAGCACGAGAAGCACCGCCAGCAGCGGCGGGCCCAGGCTCACCCCCACGTCGAACCGGCGCGACACGCTCCACGCCGCGCCGGTTGAGCCAGACCCGCTCACGTCACACTCCTTTCGCGGGCCCCAACGAGCTTCTGTGGGCATGGCCCCTGTGTCGAATGAGGTCTTCTGCGGCTCGCACGCCTCGATATTGAGCTTCTTCGAAGAGCGAGAGCCCACTCATGTCCGAGTGGGCAAAGCGTACCGGTCCAAAGGTATCGGCGGCGCGTCGGCGGGGCTCTCCCCAGAGAAAACCTGGGACCGGACGGATCATCGCGTGCCCCCAGAGCATGACGTCGATCTGGCTAACGAGCGATTCGAGACCCACGTGGGCTGGCGCGAGATCGCCAAGAATAATCGACACCCAATCTTTCCAGCTTCGTTCGAACATCCAGTGACGGGCGATCTCGGGATTCGGCACGGTGAGCGGCAAGTAGTACGTCAGAACGCTTGGCCCCGGCGCGACACGCAGGTTTTGGTGCGTAGCGACTACATACCCCAGAGATAAACTGTCGTAGATCACGTTGTCCCACGCCGCCCCTTCAGGTAGGCGGTCGACTGTGAGATTGGCGACCATCCATGGGGCATAGGTAAACGTGTTGATGCCCGGAAGCTCATAGCCTTCCAGGACATACGGGGCCGTAAAGCGTGGCAGGGCGTAGATGACCTCTCGTGCTCGAAATCGTA
>CAZXJC010000190.1:0-9244 GCA_964640885.1 uncultured Pirellulaceae bacterium
CAACGTGGCAGCAACTGACAAGGACTGGCCTGCCATCGGCTCGGTAATTTCCTACCTGGATGCTCAGTCAAGAAGGACCTCGGCCAGTTCGATTCCTCCTTACGTTTATTTACCTCGCCTGCTGGGGCACTTTGCCGGGTATGACATCAACGGCCAGTATGCTGGCTGGCTGGGAAAAGCCTGGAACCCAATGGCCACGGCCATTGAGAAACGCAATCCCCAGGATAACCCGTATTATCGTGACTGCACGGATGAGGAATTGAATTTTCAGCCTGCTGGCCTGGACCCGTTGCCGGGTGTCACACTTGATCGACTCGATAACCGGCAGAGCCTGTTGACTCAGTTCGACGCGCAGCGGCGGCTGCTGGAGCAGGCTGACCCGGTTAGGCTGTTTAGCGTGCGCCGTCAGCAGGCCATGAACCTGTTGATGTCAGGAGATGTGTCGCAGGCTTTTGACTTGCGACGTGAGCCGGCCAAACTCCGTGACCAGTATGGACGCAACCTGTTTGGTCAGTCCCTGTTGATGGGGCGTCGCCTCATCGAGGCAGGTTCACGTTTTGTTACGGTGGCCTGGGACATGGCAGTTCGTGGGGATGATACCACCAGTTGGGACAGCCACCGGGACCTGACTCGCGTAATGAAAAATCACCTGTTGCCGGGACTTGATCAGGGCCTGCCAACACTCCTTGAAGACATGCATCAAAGTGGCCTGCTCGACGAAACGCTGGTGATCGTGGGTGGGGAAATGGGGCGCACGCCAAAGTTTGAGAACCGGGGAGCCCAGGACGGACGAGACCACTGGTCTTACTGTTTCCCATTCCTGTTCGCTGGTGCTGGCACCCGAGGAGGAACGCTCTACGGTGACTCAGACGAACATGCTGCCTACCCGGCCAACGACCCGGTTTCACCCGCTGACCTGGCAGCGACCATTTACAGCAGGCTCGGCATTTCACCTGACTTGCGGATCCCCAATGCCCTCGGGCAACCGGTGCCACTGGTCACCGATGGTAAGCCACTACAGGCACTCTTTGCCTGATTCTGTGGCAGCAGATCATCCCGCTGGCCCGAGTTGGCGACTGCGTATTTCGGGGCAAATCTCCTTGCCATCAGTTAGATCGGGTTTCGCCGCGATCCCCAACTGCGAGGGAGATTTTCCGACCCACTGGCTCTCACGTCCCTTGACGTCGATGCGGCCGCTGACCGGGTCGATCGTGAGAGTAGTAAAGAGGCTGTCACGGTAAGGACAGGTGTACTCGACCCAGCGGAACTTGGAGTGGACCTCAGCCGGGTAGCTCTTATTGCGGTAGGAGCCACCGACCCATTTATAGGAGGCCGAGTTGACGTGCAGGTAGGAGATTTTTCCCGCACGGGCCACGTGGTCAATGTGGGTGTGTCCATTGATCGCCAGCAGAACCTTGTCAGCGGCGGAATTGAGCAGGGATTGGACTGTCTTCGCGTTGTCGATACTCGAGGGCCCTGCCAGCGGCTGATGACAAATGACGAGAATCGGACCCTGGAGGGTTTTCAGTTGTTTCGCGAGCCACTCAAGCTGTTTTTCCCCGATGTGCGCAGGATAACCACCTTTGTGGTTTTTCGGCTTCTCGTTGCCGTCAAGGACAATCAGATCGAGGCCGTTGACGTTCTCCGTGTAGTAGCGTCCTTTCATTCCCCAGAGCTTCGCGACTTCGTCGAAGGAATGCCCACCATCAATCTCGTGGTTGCCGAGAACATGCAGGGTTCTGGGGTGAGCTTTCTCAAAAGCCTTGGTTACCGCTTCGTTTTTCTTGTTTGGATAGGCGAAGTCACCGAGTTGTAAGAGCGCATCAGGTTTTTCTTCTTTCATGGCATCGAGAAAGGCCTGCAGCCTCGCTGGACCATCGTGCATTACGTCCTGGTGCAGGTCAGTGATGATGCCGAGTTTGATGTTTTGTTTGATTCGCTTCAGAGAGGCCCTGACCTGGTGGGGCAGGATGATTGAGGTCCCGACTGCGCCGGTGGTGCGTAAGAAATCACGTCTTGAAGAGAGGGATGTTTTCATTTTGATTTTTCCAGTTAACAGGAAAAGTTGCCAGTCATGATAAGAGGAGGGCAGCGGTGGCTGGTGATTGCTTCCGTTGGCATTCTCATGGTTCGATTATATGGTAATTGTCATTCCTTTGCCGTCTTTAGCTGGGCACGGGCACGGGTCAGGACGGTTTGGATCTTCACCGGCACACCGCCGCGGCGTTTGCTTTCGTGGGCAGCTTCAAGGAATGCGAAGATCTCGATTGTCTCGCTGGCACTGATGGGTGGCTTGCGGGTGCGGAAAAAATCCGCCATCGCCAGCGCCACGCCCTTGTAACCCATGTACTCACCTTGCGGGGCTAGCCAGTGTTCCCCGTCGGCGTCGGTTTTCAGGGTTGGTATGCCCCGGCCATAGTTGCCAGCTCGCAGGATTCCCTTTTCGCCAAACACGACCCCGCTGTACTTAATTGCGCCACCACCTAGTCCACGGAAGGTGCCAATGCGGCCATCTTTCCACATGCCAGTGACCAGTTCGGCTTGGGGCGTAGAAGCACGTGTCACGCTCACGCAACCGGGGCCCATGATGGTGAACAATGTTTCAGCACTGTGAATAGAGTGCCAGAAAAAATCCGCGTGACTCGGCTCAAACTGCAAGCCGCCGTACACGCTACAGCCCAACACGCGACCGACTTGTGGATGATTACGCATGCCACTGAAAGCGGGTACGAACCGGTGTTGTGAGCAGGAGAAGAGGGGCGCCTGGTGTGCCTCTGCGAGTTGAAAGATTTTCAGTACGTCCACCAACGAAGCTGCCATGGGACGACCGATGTATAGCGGCTTGCCAGCCTTAAGGACGGAGGTGGCCTGTTTTAAGTGAACACGGCCGTCGAGACTCATGAGCATTACTACGTCAGCACGCCCCACGACGTCGTCGATCGAATTTACTTGCGCGATTCCCATTTTTTTAAAGCTTTCGGTCCACCGTGGAAGGCTTTGCACGCTCTCCGGAATATCGGGGCTGCCGCCAGGAAACGCTGCCACCACTTCGAAGCCCGCCAGGGGCTCACCCGGTTTAGCATTCTGAAAGAGACTGGCGAAGGCCACGGATTGGTAATTATCCAGGCCAATGACGCCTACCTTGAGGGGAGCAGCGCCGGATGCACTGAAAGCCGGTATCAACAAGCTGCCGAGAATGACAAGTAGTTTCGTGTTGTTCATTTGCGTTTTTCATCCGTTGTTGAGGGAGTCCCACCAGGTCCGTGCAGCGCGGGCTACACGTATTAATTCCTAGTTAGGATCACTTGATGTGGCCCCAGCGATTTACCGTTGAGGACGATATTGACTGAGAATTTGAGTTTGCCTGCGGGGAGATTTATCCGTGTGAAATGTCCACGGGTTTTGTTCGCCAGGACGTCGAATTGTGTTTTCGCTGAGCCAGCAGTGATGGTCGCTTTGCCAGCAGGATGGTCTCCTTTAAAGATCAATTCGACCTCGTAGGCGCCTGCTTCAGTCGCTTCCAACAGCCAAAATCCATTGGAGTCCCGTCCCCAGGGTTTTCCGGAGAGATGTCGCCAGTCTTGACGGGTCAGCACAGAACTCCTTTCGTGCTCCGTGCCGATGACGATGCGGGGGGGAGCGTAGTTGTCTGGTCGTGTTGAGCTGACATCGGCGAACCAGGCTTCGTAGCTCTTTGTAAGGCGTTTGAAGACAGCGGGGTATTTTGCAGATACGTCGGTTTGTTGTCGAGGATCTTTGCTCAGGTCATAAAGCTGCAATTGCGGCTTTCCAGAAAAACTTTCCTTACCGAAACCACTTGGATGAACCAACTTCCAGGGTTCTTCATGAAGAGCAAAGTGATGGAACTTTTGTGGTACGTTTCCACGATGGGTCTGGAGCACAACTTGCCGCGTTGGCCAGTTGGTGTTGTCATTAGTTAACAACGGCAAAAAGCTTCTTCCATCGACCTTGTGCCCAGCTGGCAACTCCACGTCACAGGCGTCGAGTATTGTTGGCAACAGGTCGATGTGTGCACAGAGGACATCGGTCGTTTTGCGTGGGGCAACCTTTGCCGGCCAATGCAACAGCAGGGGAGAGCGGACACCGCCATCATCGACATGTGTTTTCATGCCGCGCATCTCACCCACATATCGCATCGTGTTGGGTCCGTTGTCGTTGAGGTAAATCACAATGGTGTTTTCACGGATACCAAGTTTGTCGAGTTTTTTAAACAGTCGTCCGACGTTTTCGTCGATGTTGGTGATCATCGCTGCGATTCGTGCCAACTTGTCAGTTTCAGCTTTCAATCGCTGCGGTCGGAGTTTGTTGACGAGGATGGGTGTGAAGTCAGCCTTGAGATATTCCTGGTACAGTTCTTCGGGTACGTCATGAAAGGGTCCGTGCGGTGCGTTGGTGGCAATGTAGGTAAAAAAGTTTTCCTTTTCAGCGACAGACGCTTCGATAAACTCCATCGCGGCGTCAAAGTAGATGTCGGTGCAATAGCCTTTCATGGGTGTTTCGACGCCGTTTTTGAAGAGCGTTGGGTCAGTATATTTTCCTTCTGCACCGATCGGATCGGAAGGTTGGCCGATACCGCCACCTCGATGGACCAGGCAATCTTGGAATCCCTGGTCCATCGGTCGCAGTGGATAATTGTCGCCGAGGTGCCACTTGCCGTAGATGCCAGTTCGATAACCGGTGTCCCGAAGGAACTCGGCGATGGTGACCTCGGTGGGATCCATCATCGCTCGGCCAACGTACGTGTCAATGCAGCGAGTTCGGTAGTTGTATCGCCCTGTCATGAGACTTGCACGCGTCGGTGCGCAAACGGGACTGACGTAGAACTTGCTCAGCAGCGCGCTCCGCTGGAACATGGTGTCGAGTTCGGGAGTCCGGATCACGGTGTTGCCGAGGAAGCCGTAGTCACCGCCACCTTGATCGTCGCTCATGATCACAATCACATTGGGGCGAGCAGCTTGCACGGTTGTTGTAAGATTGACGCAATGAAACGCCGGGAGCAGAAATGCGAGCGATAGGTAAATGAAGTGTGGATGTATCATGTTGGTTTAGAAGATAAGGGTTAAGGAATCAGCTGACCGCCAGCTAAACAAATAGATTCGATCTCTCTGCTCCTGCGGCCAAAGATTTCTCGCGAGTGATGCTGTCCCCTCCCGTGATTTGCTGCCAGGAGAAGTAAAAGTAGGCCTGGCAGGATGGGAACCACCGACTAAGGGATTATGAGTTTGTAAGGTAACTCCGTAAACCCTAGGGAAAACGCAAATTCTGAGCAGAAGGGAAGCGTTGAAGAGGGATGCGTAATGAGCTGTAGTACAGAAAAGTCAAGGAGCTGCTACTGACCCGGTGCCGTCACTTGTTAAGTTGATTTTGAAAGAGTTCTTGCCTTCCTTGACGTCGATTTTCACCAGGGCCTGTGTTTGGGAGTGATTCAGAGGCCATTCAATTGTGGAGTTTATGGACGGAAAAGTCTACCTGGAAAAGGTGAGTGGAGAAGAGGTCATGCTGTCGATGAACAAGCTTAGTGACGCGGATCAAAAGTACATCCAGGACTACCTCAAAAGCCAGCGCTAGTCGTCAAGTGGCGTGTGTAAGCTCTTTGGGTTGGAAGCGATCTAGCAGCAGATCACCTTTTAAGATGAACCGTACGGGCCTTGTGGACGTACGAGACTAAATGATAGTATAAGTAGTTGTCGAGAGATGCGTTGAGGCACAAGTACAAGAGTTACCGATGAAATATCAGAGTCGTTTTTTTAGCATTGCTGCGTTGGCGTTATACGTCATCCAAGTTGTCGGTGGACAAGCTGCGCATCAACTGCAGCATTTGGCCAGCGACGCATTATGCTGTGAAGAACGTGTCACGACCACCTGTTCGGCTGGTTCAGGTAATCATAACCATGGTTCCCATCATGGCACGAAAGCTATAGAGCCAGGCTTCGCGGCCAACTCTTACTCGTTTTTGAGGACGCCTCTACCAAGTGGTGATGGCCAAGAGAACGCTACATCTGAATGCTGGACCTGCCATGTTTTGAGTCAGGCAGCGAAGGTATCTCTCAAGGTAGAGTTGGTGGTGACTGAAGCGGCGACGTTTCCTGTCGCCATGGCAACTCCAGGGTTGTTTCTTTCGCCAATCCTGGGCCCGGTTAAGTCGCGTGGCCCCCCCGCTTTTCTAGTGTGATAGTCATAACACGTCTTGATTAAGACACAAGTTATTGCACTTTTAGCCCCAGGCTTATTCCAGTCTGCGGGTGGCGATCAATGCCGTTGAATTCAAAGTCTGGATTCAACTGATGCGCCAATTTTCAACAATAGAACATTTGTATACATAGAAGCGGAGAAATTATGAGTTATTCAAGAAATAAGAAGTCTGGTTTTACACTACTCGAGGTTTTAATGGTCGTCGCGATGCTCGCTATTGTAGGCGGTGCCATTATTACGAATTACGGCGGGCTAGAAGATAAGACCGCCAGAGGCGTTTCCGTTCACACGATGGGCGCCATTGAAGAATCGTTCCGAGTGTTCGCGGCAACGGAAGGTGGTTTGCCGAATAATCTCGAATCGCTGATAGCTGCCACTCCCACCACTCCGACCTATGTTGCTGGTGAAGCAGATAACGCAGCAACCGATGCTACCGGGGGTGTTTTGGCAGGTCTTCTCAGCCATTCGCTTGAGGACAAGATAACCATCATGGAACTCGATCCCGAACCATTGCTGGACGCCGGCATTACGCGAATACGCTATCTCGATCTTAAGGGTAATGGTGCTGGTGGTGTAGCGCTCGACATCAAGGATGCGGCGGGCAACACGACGACCGTGGGCAACATTGCTGATATCTCGATTCCTCAGCACGCGTTTGAGGCACCCCGACCCACTGACCAGAATCGTGGCCGCGGCTATTATGTAAACCTTGTAGCCGCCACGGCGGTGCCAATGGCCGTCTGGAATCCGGGTGCAGCTGGGTATGAGAACGTTGCGGTTGGCGCGGAACCCGACTCAGTCCTCGTTTGTCTGGGCCTTGGCAATGCATCGAGCCTGATTGGTGATGGAGTATTCACTAATCTTTCGACCGCTCCGTATTACGGGGGTGTCGCGAGAAACGAATATAACCACTATATCGCGTTGGTTGATATTAGTGTCGAACCGGCCAAGCTTATTGCGATCGTCGATTCACGAGGCCATTTCCAGGCTGAGGAATTCGCCGAATCGAGAGGTCAGGGTGGTGATGATCACGATCACTAGACCCTTTCTTAGTTAATAAGAATAGAGCGGGGTCGCAGCGCAAGCTGCGGCCCTGTTTTATTGCGCTGGCAAATGTCGAGACCTCAACGACTGCAAGTCAGTGAGTAGCAGGTCATGCTGCTGGTCAGTTAGTTGTAGATTTCGCAGTTGGGTAAGGCCGATTCAGGATGCACTATCCTGCTGCAACAGCAGCTTGGTAATGTCTAGCATCTGTTCGATTCTCTGGGTCAGGAGTTCTTCAGTCTTGGCAATGTAAAGTTCACTCCAGACAACCTGGCCATCGACATACTGGAGGGTGCAACCAGCTGTTTTTTGGACCCGACTGAGTACCTCTTTGATGGATTCGCTATTGAGTTTCTTGTTGACGGCGTGATGATCGAGGTCGCGGCGTCCTGCTGTCAGGATATTGTCAATGTTCTTGGGTTGGATGCTATAGGTCGTGACATCGAAACCGCCTCCGTCACCTCCACCTCCACGTTCATAACTGGTTGCGATACGGAAGCTGGAACCCTCCAATTCTCCCTGGATGGTCCGCTCACTGCTGCTTTTCGAGGTGAAACGGAGTTGGAAACGGTCGGCAACTGCTTGCCATCCGAAGTGGATCGCTTCGCCTTTGCGATTTTGAAACCAAATACCGATAGGCATTACGACAAAGAAAAGGATAGCCACGAAGACGATGCACCAGACAATCTCTGTGGTTTCGCGGTCCATGGCCAGCAATGAAATCTGAGTCATGAGATAACTTCCCTCGCAATCTGCACAGTGACTGGAGTTCACGGTCTTGCTTCAAAGGTTTTCATCATCATCGCTTCTCGCCGATCCATCATTATACAGGCTGCCTTTCCAATCACACTTCCAGGTAAGCCAGAGACTAAACAAAATCAACATCAAGCCACCTGCGGGAGCAAAGAACAGTCGAATCCTGGCGCCTTGGATGAGTGTGCAGTTGTTTGGATCGTGCGGATCATAGAATACTTTACATTGAGATCCGTCGATCAGCCTTTCGAGTGCATCGTTGGCATCGCTTTGGTATCCATAGCCTCCTTTGCCAATGCGCAGACGTGTGCCTTGATACAGGGATCCATACACATGAAACTCATAGTTTATAACGACGCGATAACGCGTCGTTACTGTATCATCACTGTAGGTGTCGTAAGATTCTATTTCTTGGCTAATAACTTGGCCGGTAGTCGCTGGCCATTTCCGGGAAGCTATCCCCTCGCTCACATCTTTGTAGCAGTTCAATATGACCACCAGTCCGGTAACCAGCATGACACTAATAAAGAAGAAGACCCACAGTACATCTTTCATGCCAAATACTCTCTCAATGGTCTGCTTTCGAGCTGACGAAACATTTCGATGTTCGGAAAAGCGTAGCACAGCCCGGCTAACAAAAACATCGCAAAAAGCAGCGCACCTGGTGAGGTGGACTTGCAGTTAGTAACACGCTGGCTCGACGTGTTGCCGGGTCCTTTAGGATTTGGTGTCGATAAAGTCTGCCAGTACACTGTGCAACTTTTCAACTGAAGTCTGTGTGACAAAGCTCAGTATTGCTTGCGCCTTTGACTGCCCAAAGCTAAATGGTTGATTAGTGCATTCCACGGTGAAATAGAACTGCAAAACTGGGTGGCCCTTCCAGTCCCCTATTCTGACTGAGGGTATCTTTATCTCAGTTTGCGCCCCTTTTTCAACAAATTCACTAAGTGTTTGGCTAAATTCCTCAGTTGTGCAGCATTCAATTCCAGCAACCAGTCGTTTGGCTTTAGAGACCCCGAATTGAAACGGCCGTTTCTTGGGCCGCGAGAAGACTATCAAAGGATTGTCCTGAAATGAACCATAGCTTACAGAAAGCCCGTCAAGTAACTCCTCTTTCGCCGCCGATGCTTTGCCTGTTGGAGTGGTTTTGACCGGCGGTTTTTTTGCTTGAGGCCGCGGGCTTTCCACTATGGGCTCATTGAATGACGAGGCTGTAGGAACCGGCAGGTCTTTG
>CAZXJC010000191.1:0-3249 GCA_964640885.1 uncultured Pirellulaceae bacterium
GGTCGTGGAATTAGGATAGAACTCGCCGCGGAACGGTTCGTCCGCCTCGGGCTTCATGTCGGACGTCTCTTGCTGGGCAGGACCACCAGTCATGTAGAGCATAATGCAATTGGTGTCTGCGGCCGAACTACCACTGGCTGCCCGCGCGTATTCGCTGCGGAAGATATGGTCCGCAAGTGTCAAGCTACAGCCAGCTAGGGCGCCAGCTCGCAAAAATGTTCGACGTTTCAATGGTTGAGCCATCACAGTTCTCTTTCTCCAGTCTCGAGTACTAATACTACCATATTAAGGAGATCGGACTCGATAGCAACTTGGCGCCAGTCGAAAAACAGCCGCTAGAACCCCGAAAACACATCCAGGAATCCATCCTGCCCCGCCAGGGCCAGGGCCTCGAAAGCCTGGTCGACCTGGCCCGTGTTACGCGCACCTATCAGGACACTGGTAACACCAGTTTGGGCTATCGTCCAAGCCAGGGCAAGCTGGACCATCGTGTGCCCCAGGCTCTGCGAAAGAGTGTCCAGTCGTTCCATGACCGTGTATCCGTGATCCGTGAAATAGATTGGCTGGTGGCCGGGAATCACATCAAACCTGGTTCCTGCGGGCACCTGCTGGCCCCGGCGATATTTGCCGGTCAGGAAACCGGCGGCCAAGGGACTGTACGTGACCACGCCAGTACCCTGGTCGCTACAAAGCGGCAGTAAGTCGGCCTCGATTTCTCGTTGCACCAGATTGTAGGGCGGTTGCACGCATTGCAACACTTGGCTTCCCGTTGCCTGACAAATAAGAAATGATTTAGCCAGTTGCCAGGCCTGCCAGTTACTACAACCAATCGCCTGTACCTTACCGGAGTCCAGCAGCGCATGGAGACCATCCAACGTCTCTTCCATGGGAGTCTCGTTGTCCCAGTTGTGCAGATAGAACAAGTCGATCGAATCAACTCCCAGGCGTTCCAGGCTCTGCTCAGCCGACTCGACCAGGTGTGCTTTCGTCAAGACACCATTAAACTTAGTAGCAACCACCGCCTGGTTGCGCACACCACGCTCGGCAAGCCAGCGACCCAGGACCCGTTCTGACTCCCCATCTGCATAAGCCGCTGCGGTATCAAAAAAGTTGATACCACGCTCCCAAGCCCGGTCCAACACCTGGCGAGACGTCACCTCGTCAATCTCGCGGCCGAACGTCACACACCCCATGCTAATGAGACTCACTTCGCGCCCCGTTGTACCTAACACCTGCCGCTGCATTAAAATTGTTCCTTAACCTGCTCTCCACGATCGATGCCCCGTGGCTTAGCACCTTGCGCCACTGCCAGTTGCCTCGCATGATAGGGGATCTTACACTGACGAACAATCAAGGACACGTTTGCCTACACCCTCCCGCGACCCACGAAAGTCGATCCATGAATTACAAGCCGTTCCTTATCCAGCTCGCCTGTATCTATTCGCTGCTGACGTCGCCGTCACTACTAGCAGACGATCCGGTGCACATCGGGTCGCGCCGCGAATTGCTGGTAGACACGTTCCTGATTGAACGCATGGAGAACACACCCCGGGTATTGCATCGGCCACAAGCCCGTGAAATAGCCATGAAGTTCGACCAACCATGGGAGGGTAACACCAGTGGTTACGCGACCGTGATGCGAGACGGCGACCTGCTTCGCATGATTTATCGCGGACACCGGATGGTCTGGGATGGTGACAAGTTGCGTATGTCTCACAGCCCCGTCGCTTGCTACGCCGAAAGTCGAGATGGACTCACCTGGAAATAACCGGAACTGCGACTGGTCCCGTGGCGCGGCCAGGGAATCCACAAGATCGATGATCCCCTGGCCAACAATATTGTCTGGGGGGGCAGTCCCTACTCAGGTACTTTTGTACCCTGCCTGGATTCACGCCCTGGCTGTCCGGCAGCCGAGAAGTTCAAAGCCGTCGGTGGAAACAGGAACGTCGGCCTGCACCTTTTCACTTCGCCGGACGCCATTCACTGGAAGAAACAAGATGAGCCTATCTTCAAGCAGGGCGCCCTCGACTCGATGAACGTGGTTTTTTGGGACACGCTACAGAAACGCTACGTGCTTTATTTTCGGACCGTCACCGAGGGGCGCCGCGCCATCGCCATGTCCACGTCGCTTAACCTGCGAGATTGGCAACCCCCGGTCGCGCTTGAATACCCGGGATCTCCTCCTCAGCAAATGTATACCAACCAGATTGCTCCGTATTTCCGGGCACCCCACATCCGCTTCGGATTCCCGACACGCTACACCGCTCGCACCATGACATCGCAACTGCGGGCGCTGGAGCCACGGGAATTGAGAGCTGAGCTGACCTCCGCCTACGCGCGGGTTGGTTCGGACCTTACCGACGGGCTTTTCATGACCAGTCGCGACGGCGTGCGTTTTAACCGGTGGGACGAGGCCTTCCTGCGTCCGGGCCCGGAAGCGGGTATTGCCAACAGTCGCTGGATGTACGGCGACAACTACCAGAACTACGGGTTATTTGAAACTGCCTCCACAACTCAGGGGCAGCCCGCGGAACTTTCCATGTTCTTTAGCGAAGGCTACTGGAGAGAAGCCCACACCCGGATCCGCCGCTATTCAATACGCCTCGACGGTTTTGTATCTCTGCGAGCACCGTTCAAGGGCGGAGAGGTACTCACCAAGCCATTCGTATTCCAAGGCAACTGCCTGCGACTCAACTATGCAACCTCCGCTGCGGGAAGCATCCGTTGCGAGATCCAGGATCCCCAGGGACAACCGCTGGCAGGCTTCGCTTTGAAAGACTGCACGGAAATGATCGGCGACTCAGTCGAGCACATAGTGCGGTGGACAAATGGAACCGATGTCAGTTCACTGGCTGGGACACCTGTCCGGATGCGTATCCAAATGAAAGACGCTGATCTCTACTCATTTCAGTTTCCCCGTGTGCCTTAACCGGCCGCCCGATACTGCAGAACTTCGGTTTTCTGGCTCCCTACAACACTTTACCCAAACGCGCAAACCTCCCTGTTCTCCGGAAATACGGCTCACTAAACCCGCAACAGCTGAAATTATACTTGCCACATAAGCATCTATGCCGATAATAGTAACTGCATTATTAAACGTTCGTATGCAACTGATTTAGTTCATCCCGCCAAAAGGAGCATGCCCCATGTTCACCATCTACTCGAAGGCCAAGCGACGAGACTGTGAAGGCAACACTCGACGAGACTTTCTTAAGGTAGGTGCTGTTGGCGGTAGCCTGCTCACACTCC
>CAZXJC010000192.1:0-13746 GCA_964640885.1 uncultured Pirellulaceae bacterium
GACATGGTGCGTCGTGTTATGGAGAGTATTCTTGATAATGGTCGCGTAGATCGTGGTTGGCTGGGGGTTGGTATCCAGGATCTCGACGAAGCTTTGGCCCAGTCTGTTGGACTCAAGTCGCCGCGTGGTGCACTCGTGGGAGGTGTTTTTCCAGACGGACCTGCTGCCAAGGCTGGATTAAAATCTGGTGACGTGTTGTTGAGAGTCGCGGGCAAAGAAGTTCGTGATGCCAATCACTTGCGGCATCTTGTTGCCGGGATCTCCCCCAACACGAAAGTGCGACTGGACGTTTTTCGTGAAAAGAAAACGCTCCAATTGGAAGTGACCATCGGTCTGCGGGATCTGGATCAATTGTCACGTCGTGCGATTCCTGAATCGGTACCCGGCAGGGCCAACAGGCCTGTCGATTGATAAACGTGCCCTCCTGTCGGGAATAGCCGGCCGGAGGGTTCTTGTTTTGCAGCGACAGGTTTGCCATGCTGAGTGGAGTGAAGTTCATTCTCGTCAACAGTTTGAACGTGTGTTCGTTCCTGTAATGCGAGAATTGACAGGAAATCCCACCGGCCGATCATGGAAAAACCTGATAACTTGCCGCCCTTGAGCCAGCGATTGGTGGCTTATGGAGTCCACATCTATACGGCTTGCGGCGCGGCAGTTGGATTGTTGATTGCCGGCAGCATCCTGGCCGAAGAGTATGGACAGGTCTTTTTGTGGATGCTGTTAGCTGTCACGATTGACATGACTGATGGTTTCCTGGCTCGTCGCTTCCGTGTTAAGGAAGTTGTACCTCACATTGATGGTCGTAAACTGGACGATCTGGTCGATTACTTGAATTTCACATTCTTGCCAGTTTGGATGATCTGGCGGGCAGAATGGTTGCCCGAACCAGGATGGCTGTGGTGCGGCATCATCCTGGTGACCAGCCTGTTTGGCTTTGCACATTCGGGTGCCAAGGAAGAATCGCGAGGATTTTTCCGGGGTTTTCCCTCCTACTGGAATATTTTTGCTTTTTACGTTTGGATTTGCTTTCGGCATCTTGGTACGGGAGTGGTGCTGGGCCTGGTACTTGTTCTCAGCCTGTTGACCGTGTTACCGGTGCGGTTCGTTTATCCAAATCGCCCTCCCTGTTGGCGAGTTTTTTTCCTGGGCGGCGCTCTCGTCTGGATGGCACTGGTGCTTACTATCTTGTTGCGAGGTTCCTCGGATTCGCCCGACTGGCTGGTTGGGGTGTCGTTTATTTATCCCGTGTTGTACCTGATCTTGTCCGTCTACCTGGACTGGAAAATCCCACGGGAACTACCTGCAGAAGTTATCGAGGAAACACCCACAGAATGAGCGCAACGAGTTCTATAGAACCGGGCCTGTAGATCGATTGGATTGAGTGACTGCTACGATGCCTTTCACACCACTCTCCATGTTCACGGTCGCTGGCATCCTTTGCCTTTGTAGCTTGCTGCAGACAATTGTAGGCTTTGGCGCAGGGTTACTAGGAATTCCGCTGCTGCTACTGGCTGGCTTTTCACCAGTCCAGGCGGTGGCGGTAGTGACCGTTACTTCGATTATCCAGTCGGCAATCGGTTCGTGGAAGTTACGGCAGTCGATTCAATTCTCTGATACGCAACGGCCGATTCTGATCCGCTTACTGATGTTGCCAGTCGGTGCCCTGGCACTCTGGAAACTTGGCCAGCACAATCAACAGCTCGTAAAGCAGGCCATAGGAGTGATCTTACTGTTGATCGTCCTGGTGCAGTGGCGTTTACGAATTGCGGCAACGACCAAGTTGCATCCTTTTTGGGAATGGGGTGCTTTTTCGACGAGTGGTTTATTGCTGGGATTCTGTGGCATGGGTGGTCCCGTCTTGGGATTGTGGGCAGTTGCTCACGACTGGTCCCCAAAACGGTCTCGTGGCTTTATTTTTATGGTGATGTTGGGGGGTAACATTCCAGTTGCCATCATGCACGTGACATTGTTTGGTTCGCCGGTGGCCTGGGGTTTTGTCTGGGGATTATATGGATTGCCCTGGGTATTCCTGGGCACGATTGGTGGGCTGTGGGCCGCTCGCTGGATTTCCAAGCAGCGTTTGCGGCAGGTAATGCTGGGAGTCCTGGCCGTGATCGGTTTCCAGGCTGGCATTTGGCCGTTTTTAGCTGATCGGTTCGCAGAGCAGGAGACCAATCCAGCAGAACCGGCTGCCCGCGCACCGCGAACTTTAGCAAAGTAGCGGTCAGTTAGCGTTCAGCTCGAACTTGCTGACTTTCTCGCCACTGAGCCAGGTAAGCCTGGATTCCTTGGCGTACAGGTTCGGTGGTCTGCGTGAGTGCTTGTTGAAAGTCATCCTGCAAAAGGATTCCCGGTCTCTTGGCCTGCAACAGCGACGCAGCGTGAGCAGCAACGGCCTGGTCATAATCGGCTAGTTGTGCGAGCAACGGTTTGACCTGCCCCTTGGTTTGTTGCACCAGTTGTTGCGCGTACTGGTAAGGGCTGGTCGATTTTCCATCGCCATTCGCATCAAGCCAAGTCGCGCCCGTGCAACTAAAGACGGAAGCTGTCCAATCGGGTGAGGTGGGTTGGTAGGCTTTCGCCGTTGGCCAGTGGAGTGAATCAATGCCAGGTCCTCGCGCTACGGCCACCAGGTGAACATCGTGCTTGAACGGAGCCAGTTGCCAGTTGCCTTGCCACTTGATTCCCGCTTGCTTACTCTCTGTAATCGTAGCGGTTTTGATTCGCTGGCCGTTGGCGTAAAGCTCTACCACGTTGGCCCGTGTCCAACTCGGCCCCCGCACGGTCACTTTGACCTGAACTGGTTTTTCGGCTGGCACCAGGTCGCCCATGCTGTATCGTCCGTTGACCTGAATTGTGGTCAGCAGTCCGTAGCTGACAATAACGCGGCCAGCTACGAAACTGCGCACGGCCTCGTCGACTGGGATCTTGCCTGGATCGCTGTCAGCGCAGCGGATGTAAGTTCTACCCTGGCCGATAAAATGTCGTCCCACGTCATGGGAGTCGCTACAGCCTACTGGTGTGACACGGTAGCCACGATTGAGCAGGCCAAACCAGTCGTGCACCAGTTGCATGATGTCGGTTTGCGTGGCCCCCGAGTTGATCAGTTCCATGGCGTTGGCGCCGAATTTCCAGCCGTTCAAATTTTCCCCGGTTACCGCAATGTGGTTGGCTGGTCCCAGTGGCCGTACGTTACTGTGCAAATCACGTCCGTGGTTAAGGATAATGGCCTGGACTTTCGGTACCGTGCGAATACTGGCAATGATTTCCGGCCAGGCAGTCAGTCGATGATCGGGCAGTGGGCCGTCTGCGGGAACTGGAAAGATGTTGAAGTGCCCGACGCTGGTAGTCACTTCATTGCCGATTACCGGCGTAAAATACTTTTCCAGACCCAGCCGTTTGAGGACCGGTCGATAATCGATCTGTAAGTTGTGGTCGGTGGCAATCGGCAATTCGATTCCCTCGCCAGCTGTTGTGATGATTCTTTCTTCGATTGTGGCATCCCCATGTCGGGAATATGTAAACGTATGCACGTGCGTGTCACAGCTGGCTAATCCCTCGGTGGAAACTTCCCGATGGATACTTAAAGTCAGCTTTTCATGGGATCCCTTGCGAATCGCCACCGTGGTGGAATCGATTCCCCATTCGAACCCTCGGCCAGCGATGATTTTATAACTGCCCGCCCGCAGGCTCAGTTGAGCGATACCATTAGCCGTGTAAACAACACCGGGTCGCACGGCCAGTGTTGAATTGGATTGAGCACCAACGCCTGATAAGGCCCCGGACTGGGTGAGGATAGTCAGGCGAGCGGGGATTGGTTTGCCATCGGTATCAACCACGCGAACGGTAACTTGGCCTTCCGATAAAACCTGGTCTCGAGCTTGATTGAATAAGCTGACTTCACCGACACGAATATCGTCCGGGCCGCGTTTGCTGTCGGTGGAAATCGACAACTGGTTGTTGCCGTTTTGCAGTACGTTTGCTGGAACCGGCAAGTAGCGGACCATGTCGTTTTCATCCTGTTGCAACTTGCCGATCATCTTGCCATTAATAGCCACTTTCCAGGTTTGCTTGACATCTTGTTGTCGCAATCGCAGGGTGCTTTCTACTGGTTTCTCCGGAAGCTTGAAGGAGAGGTCCAGCGAGTTGGCTTCTGGCTGCTGTGGGAAGGAGGACCATTCGCGCGTCTGCTCGTTACGTAAGTGATGTAAGCGATTAGTTAAAACCAGTTCGTCGGCTGCCAGTTGAGGGCCGAGTAGTAGGACTATTCCCAACAGGCAGCAGCTGCTGACTAAGCGATATCTTTGACTCATTTCGGTTTCCCGTGCGGATTTGTGCATGCTAAAATAGTCCTTGTGCGGTTGCCATGAGTTGGTTGTACCTGATTGGCAGCTGGCAACCAACGACCCGTAGGAATCCAGATTACCATGTTACCTGCCGCGCTTCGATATTTGGTAGTTCTATGCGGATGCTGCTGGGCTGCTCTTGCTGGTCAGCCAGTGGCTGCGGATGAACAGCATCCTCTTCAGGAGGCCCTGGAACTGTGTGAATCCTCTCACCGGGAAATGGTGCGCACGATTACTGATTACGAGGCGACTCTCGTCAAGCGAGAACGACTCAATGGTCAGTTGAGAGGGCGAGAAGTTATGCGGATCAAGGTGCGGCATGAGAACAAGTCGATAGCTGGGGCAGAAGTTCCTTTTAGCGTGCACATCCAGTTTCGACATCCCGAATCAGCCAAGGGACGCGAAGTGGCCTACGTGGCGGGACGCAACAAGGGGCAATTGATTGTGCGAGAGAGTCGTCAGGGTTTGGTTGGTAAGATTGTGCCAACGCTGATGCTGAATCCGAAAGGTCGCCTGGCGATGCAAGGAAATCGATATCCGATTACGGAGATCGGTTTCGAAGTATTACTGCGCCGGTTGATGGTGGTGGCTCGAGAAGAAATGAAACTAGGCAATTGCCAGGTTCAGTTTCGCAAGGATGCAAAAGTAAACGGTCGTCCTTGCACGGTGATCGAGGTGGTTCATCCTCAGCAAGATAAGCGCTTTCGCTATCATCGCTGCCGGATTTTCCTGGATGATGAACGCAAATGTCCGATTCACTTTGAAGCCTATGGGTGGCCTGTTACGAAGGGGGCTGAGCCGCTGCTGCTTGAACAGTACACGTACTTGGACGTGAAAACGAACGTCGGTTTGACCGATGCGGATTTTAAGCTCAAGGACTGATACTGCGGTAATTTACAGGTTCAATTGATAGAAGCTGGCAGCGGTCCCACCAAAGATCAATTGTTGTTCATCGTCGCTAAGTGGTTCGAGTAACGTTCTCAACCCCTGGTAAACTTCAGCATAAGTGCCGGCCAGTTCGCAGACCGGCCAGTCGGAACCGAACATGCATCGTTCTGGACCGAAGGCTTCCAGCGCAATGTCGACGTAGGGTTTAAGATCATCGATGGTCCAGTTTTCCCAGTCAGCTTCGGTGATCATGCCAGAAAGTTTGCAGTAGACATTGGGAAACTCAGCTGCACGACATAAATGGCTTTGCCAGTTATCAAGACGTTTGGCTTTGATTTCGGGTTTCGACAGGTGATCGATGACCAGAGGTAATCCTGGCACGCTCGCGGCTACGGTCGCTGCATGATGAACATGCTTGACATAAAAAAGCAGGTCAAACGGTACCTGGTGTTTTTCGAGTACCTGTAAACCACGCAGGATATCCGGGCGAATGATAAAATCGTCATCCGGTTCATCCTGGGTTACATGACGAATGCCGGAGAACTTTGCGTGTGTTTTTAGTCGCAGCAGTTGTGCTTCGCACTCCTCCGAGGCCAGGTCGACCCAACCGACTACTCCGGCCATGAAGTCATGCTGTGCTGCCAGTTCCAGCACCCATTCGGTCTCTTCCAAGTTATGCTGGGTTTGCACGAAAATCGTCTTGTCGACCCCCGCCTCTTGGATGAGCGCGGCCAGGTCGGACGGTAAGAAACTGCGACGGATCGCCGCCAACTCAGGCTGGTCCAGCCAACTGTAATCAAAGCGGCCCAGTTCCCAGTAATGATGGTGAGCATCGATTGTGACAGGCATGGAAATGTTCTCATCCGATGATCAGGAGGTCGTCAGTACTGCTCTAGGTCGGTTGGGGATCGTTGTTTTCTGGAAGGCCTTCCTGGTAAAACCAGTTGTGAATTGGTTGCAAGATCGCTTGCACTTCAGCCAGCAGTGTTTCATCCAGTGGTTCCTCGATCCACTCAACCCATTGCGCAATACGCTCAGGGTTTGCTGAACCAGTAATGCACGTGGTCATGTCCGTGTTGGCGACTGAGAATTGGACGGCCAATTGAGCGATATCGACTCCCTGGGCCTGGCTATGTTCGGCAGCAGACTGGCAAATAGCCCGCACTTCGTCGGTCGCCTTGTGCCAGGGAGGTAGCGGTGCATTGGTGAGCAGTCGGGCCGAGAAGGGGGCCGCATTCATAATGCCCACTTGTTTTTCCTGTAGATAAGGGACCAGGTCAGCGAACATGGTGTTCTGAAGAGTGTAGTGGTTGTAGGAAAGGACAACGTCCAAGTCGGTCTGGTCCAGGACAAACGGAAAGTTGTTCATGGGATAGCCGGAAATGCCGACGAAACGCACTTTTCCTGCCTGCTGGATTTCTTTCAACTGGGGCAGTGTTTCTTCGACGATCTGCTGTCTCTCTACGAACTCAATATCATGACAGAGACAGATGTCGAGGTAATCGACTCCCATCCGATGCAAACTGATATCAACACTTTCGACAACACGTTTGGCCGAAAAGTCAAAGTGTGAGGCGTCATAACGCCCCAGTTTGGTTCCCAGGTAGTACTGGTCTCGTGGGACGTCCTGGAGGGCGATTCCCAGCAGTACCTCGGACATCCCGCGGCCGTAGTAGGGGGAGGTATCGATAAAATTCATACCAGAATCGAGTGCCACGCGCACTGATCGCAGGGCTTCGTTCAGGTCAACGGAGCGAAACTCTTGGCCCAGTGACGAGGCTCCGAAACTCAGCACCGATAAATCCAGTCCGGTGGATCCGAGCGGGCGAAATTCCATAGCTTGTGAACTCCTGGAAGCGTGCGATGTTTAGTCGTCCATCCGGACGCCGATGGTGAGCAGCAAGTTGGCGAAACGCTGCTGGTCAGCAGTCTGAATCGTGAGAACGTGGTCTCCCGTATTAACCGCCTCGTAGAAATCCCATTTTTCAATCGGTTCCAGCGCCAGTCCCAGGTCTGCCTCTTGTATTACCTGGCGATACTCTTCCCAGACCGGTGGATCTTCGCTCAAGGCATAAGGACCCTCGGTTTCGTAATTCATGGTATTGGCAGTTTCGATCGGAATCGCGGTTACCAGGGCACTCAGGACCTGGGTGCAGGTGACGACTCCGGGCGAAAGATTCAAGCTCACCAGTTCAGCCCGCGGGCCTAGTGTGGAGGAAGCCGGGTAGTTCCCGTCGGCAATCAAGACCTTGCTGTGGTGCCCGGCACGCGCCAGGATTTCATTAATCTTCGGATGGATCAGGGTATGTTTTAACATTGGTTCACCAGTTCCCTAATTGATTTACTACATGCCCGACTGCAGGGCATCCAAGTGACGGACGAAATGGTCGGCGAGGACTTCCCGATAAGTGTCCGGGTGTTGTTTGAGAATGTCGTGGACCAGCGGTCCGTAACGTTCGTCGGTCAGGACCGAGCCAAAGGTGCAGTGGAGAATCTGTCGTCCCAGGTAGGTAAAGCCTTTGCCTGTGGGCACATCATCCCACATTTCCAGGTAGATTTTTTCCAGTTCCGCTGCTGATTCGATTTCACTCGGTGGTAATGCTGATTCGAGGGTTGCCGACAAATGATAGGTGGCCCGGTCTGTTTCGTAGCGAGAGCGTGAAAAATCAACCAGTTCCCGAAGCAGCGGTTCCTCGTGGCGTGCTACGACTCGCAGCGCTTCCAGGTAACTGGTGCCAGCCGTTTTGACGTGGAACAGGCCACGGGTGGAGCGGGCCAGGGCAGCGTACATGGAGATTTTGTCGGAGCCGGAATGCAGGCTCAGTTTGTACGGTCCCAGCAGGCGTGCGATCGCGGCATGGTCATTGAGCGAAGCTTCCAGGGCATCTACATCCCCCTTGTAGTCGACTCCCTTTTCAAAGTCGCCAATAAATCGAGGTGCCAGGCTAACCAGTTTCATACCGCCGGCAATACACTGGTCGGCAATGATATAGTGTTCGGCTAGCGTGGTGGGTTGCTCTGTCTCATCGACACTGAGTTCAATTTCGTGATCATTTTCTGCCGCTGTTTGAACCTGTTCAATGTAGCGGGCCAGCATCAGGGCATGATTGAGGGCGGTGCCATACTTGACCGCGGCTCGCAGGCAGGCTTCCTCGCTCAGTACGACTTCCGTTCCCGTATCGAGAGTGACAGATTTACCTCGATACTGATCGAGCCAGTTGACTTCAGCTTCGATTTGCGAAAACTTTTCCCGAACAGTCGCTTCGTCATAGTCATCCGCTTGCGCGTCAACATAATCCGACGGGTCAATGGTGAAAAACGTGAAACCGACAGCTGCCGTGACATCGACATCCTCGGTCGTTTTCAGATGGTCTGCGTCGGCACCGGTTGGTCCGCTCCAGCCGGAATCGACCATCGCCTGTAAGGCATCATCCATGACTGCCCGAGGTGTTCGATTGGTCCGCGTCATTTCCCGGATCGACTGCTGGGGATAGATCGCCTGGATGCCGCTTCCGGATCGTTTCATCGATTCCACGTGACCTGCGGTGGCCAGCCCGGTCCGGTCACCAAAGCCGAAACTGGGTTCCAGGCCCAGCGTAATCGGCTTTGGCAGGTTACTTGATTCTGTCTGGTCGCTCATGAGTGATTTCCTTGCCTTCTTCTTTGCACGTGCAGTGTACGGGGTTCAGGATCAGCCAAAATATTTTCGGTAAGCGTCGATGGTTGCTTGCGCTGCCGCCTGTGAATCGGGGTAGGCAAAAGCCTCAGCCGAAATATACCCTTGGTAGTCGATTTCACGGACCGCCTCAGCGATCGGTTCATATTGCATATGACCGAGGGTTGCCGGACGGCGGTTAGAATCGACAAAGTGAATGTGGCCAATCACCTCTCCGCCGGTCCGTATTGCATCGGCGATATTAGTTTCTTCGATGTTCATGTGAAACAGGTCAGCCAGTAGTACCGCGTTATGGTTGTCTCCTAACCGTCCGAGTAATTCAACACCGTCCGCCATCGTGCAGCAGAGGTTGGTTTCGTAACGATTGAGAGGTTCGTAGATCAGCGAAGTATTGTATTGCCGAGCATGTTCGCTCAGTTCACTCATGGCATCGGCCAGGTATCCCAGCGCCGTTTCCTTGTCGGTCTGCTGATCCGCATTGCCTTGCATCGAACCGATAATCGCCGAAGCTCCAAAAGGTCCCGCCAGGTCGATGATGGAACGGACATAATCGACAGCCTGCTGTCGCTGCCCGGCATCTGCCGAAGTTAGCACAAGTCGCTGCCGTACCCAGCCACCACCGGTGCCTACAGCTGCCAGGCTCAATTGGTGTTCGTCCAGCAGGGAACGCAATTGTTCGGTGTCGACCGCGTCGGGTCCGGGTGGAAAGACTTCTACGGCGTCGAAACCCAATTCATGGGCACGACGACAACCATCTTCCTGGCCGTCCCAGAAAACAAAAGGACCACCACGGGCTTCTTCCACCAGGCTGATAGTGACACAGGAACGAGTCATGAGATGTTCTTCTTTCGGGGGTCATGGAAAGCCCGTCAGCGGCGGTCCAGTGCTTTTATTGCACTTCAACGATCGCCTTGATGACGCCAGTTTCCGGTTTTGTATACGATTCGAAATGATCAATCATTTCGTCAAAAGGTGTGTGATGAGTGATCCAGGGTTGAGTGTCAATTTGCCCCTCTTCGATCAGGCGTATGATTCGCTGGAAATCGCGCGGCAGTGCGTTGCGCGAGGCCAGTAGTGTCAATTCCTTAGCGTGCATCAGTGGCTGCCGGAAGCTGATCTCCTCGGTGGTAATCCCGACGTAGACGAGCTTGCCCGTGTGGGCCACGTAGTTCAGGGCATGGGACATGGAACTGGAGTTGCCCGTGGCATCGATAACGATCGTGGGCAGGTTGCCATCGGTCAGTTCTCGCAGCGCCTCCGTTTCAGTTCCGTCGCCAGAAAAAGTGATCGTATGATCAACGCCCATGCTTTCCTTGCAGAAGGCCAGTCGTTGTTCGTTCATGTCCATGACAATGGTGGTTGCCCCGGAGAGTTTGACAAACTCGATCACGGAAAGTCCGATCGGACCGGCCCCGATGACCAGTACATTGTCATCGCCTTGTGGCTGACAGCGATCCACCGCGTGACAGCCAATGCCGAGCGTTTCTACCAGGGCCAACTGTTCCATGGCCAGCGAACTGGAGACGTGGAGCTTGCGGGCCGGTAATACGAAACGGGGTCTCAGACCGCCATCGACGTGAACTCCCAAGACCTGGAGTTCATCGCAGCAGTTCTCCTGCTTTCGCTGGCTGGCAAAACTCTCTGGATTATTCATGTACGGCTCAACCGAGCAGCGATCACCTGGTTTGACATTGGTAACGTCGCTACCAACTTCCAGAACTTCCACTCCCAGTTCGTGACCAGGGATACGCGGATAGCTGTAGAAGGGCATTTTCCCCAGGTAGCCACTAATGTCAGTTCCGCAAATGCCTACTCGATGCACGGCGACCAGCGCTTCCCCGGCAACTGGTGGCGATGCTTCGTCGATTTCAATTTGGCGAAATTGTTTGGGCTCTTCTAGCAGGATTGCTTTCATGCAATATATCCTTTTTCCCAGTCAGTTCTCGAGACAGGCCGGCTGAAAGACGGCCCCGGTTTGCCCGGTTTCGTTACTTAGTCCAGCCGGTTGGAAAGCCAGTTGGGAACTAGTCGATCAGCATGATCATAGGCCGCGGTGGGCAAGTGGTTGCCCATTTGTTTCACTGCCTGAAGACCTAAGACGCGTTTATTGTAGCGAACGAAGTTGCCTGCAGTACAGCACCCCCAATAGCAAAAAGAGGATTGCCCGTCCGCGCGCCAGGATCCGGTTGGGTCAGTCCTATGGTTGGCTCGACTTGCGATCCAGGTTTTTGAATTCATGCAGCGTGAATGGGTAGAGAGTGGTGGCATAGACACGATCACGCGTTGGTGCACAAATTGCCATAATGACATAACGTGGCATCAGTGGGCCGGACGGATCAGGACGATGAACAGCATGCTGGTGAGATAGTTGTTTGCCCTCTGGATCCTTGAAACTTGTATAAGCAGGATTGGAAATAGCGATCGGGCCGTGATCGTAGGTTGTGCTATCTCCTGGGCGATAGCTAATGATCCTTAGTTGCTGACCCCGTTCCGGGGTAGTCACGGCAACTCCAGCCCAGACCGTTCCGTCTGGACTGACACAGAGGGCCCGGCAATCGGTTTTGCTGGCGCCTGCCACGAGTGGAGCGATCTGGGTAGCAGCTAGAGTCTTACCCGTCCCAGTGAGATCGTACTGGTAGAGAGCGTTGCCGCTCATGGCGATCGCGTAAAGTGTTTTTCGGTCGAGTGAAATTTCCCAGTTGATGGGATGACTTTGTGGATCGGCTAGTCGCGACTGCTTGGTGGGAGGTTTTCCATCGACGGTTTGGGTGAGCAATTCCAACTGGTTTGTTGCCGGGTCGTAGCGAGCGATCTTGCCACCGAGGACCGGGTGGTAAGCCCGGCCACGGTAATCGACGACGATGAAAGCATACATGTGACGGCAGTCCAAGAGCTTCCGGTAACTGCCGTCAGCCAGGTTCAACACCAGGAAATGAGTACTTTCAATTGGCCGCTCGTCGCTACAGGTGGAGATATAAGCCACTTGGCGTGATTCGTCCGGAGTAACACTAATGATTCCCTGGTGGGGCACGGGGATTTTATAGAAACGAGTCTTGCCCGTTTGAGGATCGTAGACCATTGGATAGCCACCCGGATAGACATTGCGGGGTTCTTTCTTCTGCGGGTAGCCCTGCTTGGTTCCAAAGTAGATTTTGCCGCTACGGCCGACCTGGTTGCGTGTGTGAATCTTGGACTGGGAGGCAAAGTCACGCGTTTTGAGTCCGATCACCTGGTTCACATCGACGACAACCTTCATTTTGCTGCTGGCCGGTGTGAACTGGACCAGGTACGCATTTTCCTGGTACTTGGCGGTGCCGATGTAAAGGTTTCCCTGCTGGCCGGCAACCAGCGAGAAGTAGCCGCTTTCCTCGCTGGTGGTATGACGCGGAATACGATGAGCTACCGACCAGCACCAGTCTTCGGCAACGCTGGTACTGGTGGACACGAGAAATAATAGTGTGGTCCAGATAAGCACTAGCTGCCAATTTATTTTGGAGAGAAGCATTGTGATTGTCAGCCCGGGAAAATGGTCCGGCCGCCGTCGATCGGCAAGCAAACGCCCGTGACAAATTCGTTTTCAATGAAGAACTGAACGGCCTGGTGATACGCCTCTGGGCAGTTGGCCTGTTTAAGAAGCGTGGCATCGATAACCTGCTGACGGTCTGATTCGGATAATCCCTCTGGAAATAGCACGGGTCCGGGGTGAATGCAGTTGACGCGAACTTTCGGATTGCGGCCAGCCAGTTCAACGGCCAGTGCCCGGGTCAGGGCAGGGATTGCTCCCTTGGAAATAAAGTAGGCCAGGTGGTCTTTATAAGGTCGTTCCACTGACCAGTCTCCGACGGTGATGATCGATCCGCCGGTCGGTTGGGCTGCCATGATCAGACCAGCTTCTCGACAACACAAAGCCGTCCCGAGTGTGTTGACGTCGAAACTGTCGCGGAGCTGCTGAGCAGTCAGGTCTTCCAAAGGTGTCGGCAGCCAGGTTGAGGCAGTCGTGACCAGCACGTCAAGTTGACCAAACTGCTCGACCAGTTCAGCAAACATTTGTTCAACCTGGTCTTGGTCTGCTACGTCTGCTGACAAGGCAATTGCCTCAGTACCGGCTTCGTTCAGTTCGGTAACGGTTGCTTCCGCTGCTGCCTTGGATTGGTGGTAATGAATCGCGATGCGAAAGCCTTGAGCTGCCAGGTGACGGGCTAAGCCAGCGCCCAATCGTTGGCGACCACTACCGGTGACCAGAGCCGTTTTGGACAGGTTGGATGCACGTTGATTCACGGTGAGAGTTCAATCGGGGGTAAGCGGTAAACGATGTCTTGCAACCGTAAGAAGCTATAGCTGAGAAGAATAAGGATCCATTGTAGCTTGCAAACTGGTTGTAAGAGGTAGGGGAGCGGATTCCCAGCTAAAACGGGGATCTTGTGAAATCGCGAAATTTCGCGATTTTCGGTAGTATTTGGTCGCTAAAACAGCTGTTCAGGGCCTTTCGTTCTGGCTTTTTATCTCTCTAGCCCTCAAAATGGTGAAATACCAGCTCTCAACGGGAGTTGGCCCGAAACTTGTCTATCTAATTGTGGTTTGTTGATAAAGCTGGCATGGGCCTGAGAGCCCAGTGCTTTGCATTTTTTGTCTTTCGTACGTCCAATTTATTCGTGGCAGAAGGAATCTAACAATGAGATTATCGAATTTGTTTTTGTCTGCCATCATCGTGTTGGCCGCGGTGATGTGCTCAACTCCGGACCTGGATGCCCAGGGTCGTGAAGGTCTAGGTGGTCGTCAGGGTCGTGGTGCTGGTCAGGGTCAAGGTCGTGGCCGACTAGGTCGCGGTGCCCGGGG
>CAZXJC010000193.1:0-5036 GCA_964640885.1 uncultured Pirellulaceae bacterium
GGGTAGGCCCAAACCGTCAACTGCTTTTCCCCCCAGGAACAGCAACTGCTCGCAAACGTCCTGGCTGACCAGTGTTAAAACGATCATGCACTACAATCCCGCACGGATTATCGCCGACAAGCGAGACGGTTTGGAGTTAACGGGCAGCCAAATCGATTCCTTCGTCAAGGGGTTCTCAGATGGCACCGTAGCGGATTACCAAATGGCCGCTATGGCAATGGCCATCTACTGCCGGGGCATGACCGAACAGGAAACTGCCGACCTGACCGACTGTATGCTCCATTCAGGAGTCACGCTGCAATGGCCCGAGGGAGACGCCATCCGTGTCGACAAACATTCTACCGGAGGTGTTGGCGACAAGGTGTCACTCGCCCTGGCCCCGCTGTTAGCCTGTTGCGGACACCAGGTCCCCATGCTCTCCGGGCGTGGGCTGGGAATCACTGGGGGCACGCTCGACAAACTAGAATCCATTGCCGGCTTCCGCACCGACCTGAACCTGACGGAAATGCAACAGGTTACTGAGGCCGTTGGCTGTGTCATTACCGGTGCCAGTGCCGAATTAGCGCCGGCCGACAAAAAGCTTTATGGTCTTCGAGATGTCACTGCCACAATCGCGTCAATTCCCTTAATCACGGCCAGTATCATGAGCAAGAAGCTCGCCGAGAATCTCGACGCGCTCGTGCTAGACGTAAAGTGTGGCAATGGCACCTTCATGAAGACCCCACAACAAGGCCAAGCCCTCGCCGAATCACTCGTGACCACTGGTCAACGCATGGGACTCAAAACGTCCGCCCTGTTAACTGACATGAACCAACCCCTCGGCCGCATGATTGGTAATGCCTTGGAAGTAAATGAGGCGATTGACTTGCTGCAAGGCCAGGGACCAGAGGACCTCCTGCAACTAACACTTGCCCTGGGTAGCGACCTGTTGATCCGCAGTGAGAACGCCAGCAGTGAGGAGCAAGCGCAGCAGACGCTGCGAGAGCATTTGACAAGCGGACGAGGCTACGAGAAGTTCATTGAAATGGTCGTCGCCCAGGGTGGCGACCCGCAGGCACCCCGTCCACTGGCTGACGCCAGTGACTTGCGGGCTGCTGAGCAGGGAAGCATCGTCACTATTGAGACTGAACAACTCGGCCTGGCCATGATTGAACTGGGCGGCGGACGTCGTCAGATGAATGACCCGATTGACCACGGCGTCGGCCTGGAACTGCTGGTTCGCCTGGGCGATACCGTGAAAGAAGGTCAACTTCTGGGACGGTTGTTTGCCCGAGAAGCCCAGCGAGAAGCGGTTAGCGAACTGGTACTCAATGCGATCCACATTGAAGAACAGGATGTCCAGCCAGTCCCCTTGATCCTCAACCACATTGGCCCGACAACCGGGAGCTAAACTATGACAACAACACTACCGGACGATCTTTTGCAGGCTGCCCTGGAAGTCCGCCAGCAAGCGTACGCACCATTCTCCCAGTTTCTGGTTGGAGCTGCTCTGCGAACCAGTAGTGGACAAATATTTCCTGGTTGCAACGTGGAAAATCGTTCCTATGGGCTGACCAATTGTGCTGAACGCGTGGCTCTCGGCGCCGCCGTAGCAAGTGGTTTTCGTGAATTTGACATGCTGGCAATTGCTACCTCAGGGGGCGTGGTACCTTGCGGGGCCTGTCGCCAGGTACTGGTAGAATTTTGCCAGCAACTGACCGTCTTCCTGGTGGATGTCGACAAAGACCCCGAGGCAGCCGACTTTGTACAAGTAGTGGAACTAGCTGAGTTATTGCCAGGTAGCCCGACACTTTAGAGACTGATCAACATGCCTGCTACGCAGGCCGTCATACAACAGGCCAGCGCACCGCCAATCATCGCGCGGAGTCCAAGCTTGGCCAGGTCCGAACGACGATCCGGCGCCAACCCGCCGATGCCGCCAAGCTGAATACCAATGGCACCAAAATTGGAGAAACCAGAGAGAGCGTAGATCATAATGAATTCGGTTCGTTCGCTAAGCTTGACACTGGAACCTTCTTGTAGCCACTGGCTCAACTGATCGTAGGCCAAGAATTCATTGGTGACCATCTTTAGTCCCAACAACTGGCCCGCATAGCGACACTCCTCCCAGGGGATCCCCATGATCCAGGCGATGGGAGAAAAGAGAATACCCAACGCTATCTCCAGGCTCCACTCCCAACCAAACCAGGAGCCAACCCAGGCAATTCCAGCGTTGACCATGGCTATCAGTGCCAGGAAAGCGATCAGCATCACGGCAACATTAACAGCCAGCTTTAACCCATCAGAGGCTCCGATCGCCGCCGCTTCAATCACATTGACACCTTGCCGCGGAATATCTACTTGGATATTTCCCGCCGTTTGCGGTGTCGCCTCTTCCGGTTGCATGATCTTGGCAATCAACAGCGCCGCCGGAGCTGAAATGACCGAGGCAGTAACCAGGTGTCCGGCGCTGATTCCCATTCCTGCATAGGCAGCAAGTAATCCGCCAGTGATCGTGGCAAACCCACCCACCATCATGGCATTCAACTCCGACATTGTCATGCCGCTAATGTAGGGCCGAACAACAAGCGGGGCTTCGGTATGCCCTACGAAGACATTGGCCGCAGCGGCGAGACTATCAGCGCCGGAAGTGCGCAAGGTCACTAGCATAAGTCGGGCCAGCATGTTCACGATCCACTGCATGATGCCAAAGTAGTAGAGAATGGACATCAGGGAGGCGAAAACAATAATCGTGGGTAAGACTCGAAAAGCAAAAAAGATACGGTTCAGTGGTGAATCGTCCGGAATCGGCTGGCCTGCGCTGAGCGCCTGCTTGGTTGCCGTATCCCCAAAGACAAAGGCAGCACCTTGATCGACAAAACCGCTGAAATGCTCAAAACCAACTTCAACGCCGTTAAACAACCATTTGCCCGGTGGAGTCCAGAGCATGATGACTGCCAACACAAGTTGCAACAAAAGCCCTCCGACAATAATGGGAATATCGAGCCGTTTCTTGCGAGAACTCATCAACCAGGCCAGTCCCATCAGGACAAACAGGCCACCAAAGCTGATAAGGCGTTGTGTCATACTGGTTCACCGTCGCTTAGCCAGACCCTTGCGTGTTAAAGATCCGATCCCCGGCATCGCCAAGTCCCGGCATGATGAATTTCTGTTCGTTCAAGCATTCATCCACGACGCAAACGTAAATCGGAACGTCTGGAAACTGGCTCTGCAACTGCTCGATCCCCTCGGGCGCCGCAATTATCGAGAGCAACCGAATATCGGGGACCCCCCAGCCAGCAAGTGTCTCAAGGGCCGCCGCAGCGGATCCGCCGGTGGCCAGCATCGGATCAACAACAAAGGCTACCTCGACGGGATCCTCTGCCGGGATCTTGCTATAGTAATGGACCGGCTGGGCAGTCTCCTCGTCGCGAAACAGACCTAAATGCCAGACTTCTGCCGAAGGAATCAGCTGCAGACAGGGATCAACCATGCCGATGCCCGCTCGCAAGATCGGCACCAGTCCAATTCGCTGGGACAGGCGAGCCGCCGTCATCGACGTCAATGGCGTCTGCACGGTCGCTTCCTGTAATTGCAAATCCCGCGTCGCCTCACACGCAAGCAACAGGGTTAAGCGGTGGATCAGGTTGCGAAACTCGCTGGAGGTGGTCTCCACATTCCTGAGGGCAGCCAAGTGATGCTGCACCACCGGATGTGACAATTCGGTAACCTGGCTCATGAAGCTTGCTCTCTGGATCAAAACACTAACTGAGAGCGGTTCATTTAAACCAAGGAGCTTTCAGATTGCAAGCGCTCAAACACCGTCCCACTCAAGCCGATCACTTCCCAATCAAAACCGGTTAAAACCAGCTGTGGATAAACCAGTTGTCCCAATCCAGTTCGAAGTCCATGACCTCGCTCAGATACTGGTCGATGTCGTAACTGATGGCAGCCCACCAGTCACCGCTCGACTGCACGACCGGATCAGTCTCGACCCACAGAACATCAGCCTCTGCATCTTCAAACTCGGTAGCTACCTGGCCGATCGTTGAATCAACCTCGATTTCAACCGCCTGCACTTCTTCGCTAGCCGGCGTCTCAACAGGTGGCGGAGCTAGTTCCTGGCTTGAAACTTCAGTGCCTGGGAAAAAGAAGGAATCCGCAACCTCCTTGGTACGCAACGCCAGGCGATAGGAGCCGACGCTGCCACCGTAACCGGAAACCTCTACACGGTAAGTTTCACCTGCTTGAACCATGAACCGAACTCGACTTTTCAAACCACGCCAGTCGTCGTTGAAGGCCAGTTCATAACCGCTGGCATCGTAAGCCGTCAGCATCGTGTCCATACCTGGAGAAAGCCGCTTAGTCCGTACGGTCATACGTCCCGTTACGGTCGCCTCAAAGGTATAACTGCGAACTTCACCGGCCACCGCGAGTTCGTCTCCCAGCCGAGCACCTCCGCTGTCAGTGAGCGTCAACACTTCCGTTTCCAAGACGGGACCGCTGCCAGCTTCCACGATCTGCACATCGACTCGATAATCACCAATTCCCCAATCCGCATAAGCTCCGACGTCAACGAAGTACTGTCCAGGCTCCAGATCCATCTGCAGTTGGCTATCGTACGTGCCGCCAAAGTCGTCATTTTCACCAACTAAGGTACCGGCAGCATCATAGATTCGCAGATACGTATCCAGGCGGCCATCGGTACTGGTCGCCCCGATCACAAAGGCGCCACTTTCGGCAACCATGATCTGAAAAACATCATGATCCCCCGGCTGTTCGAGAACGCCTGCGGCCGTCGCTACTCCGTCAGTGATAACAATTTCAGTCGCCTCGGTTCCCCAGGCGTCCGCATGATCGTCATCAGCCAGTGGTGGAGGCTCCGGCTTATCAATCGTCTCGTCAATCTGCTCATCGATCGTTTCATCTGTATCAAGCGTCTCATCGACAGTAGTTTCATCTGTCTCCGTCGTCTGATCTTCGGCATTACCGCCGTCAGCGGAATCCTCGGCTTCACTCTCGGTGGTCGCATCAATCCAGTCAGCAAAACTGTCGAC
>CAZXJC010000194.1:0-2711 GCA_964640885.1 uncultured Pirellulaceae bacterium
TATTGGCATTCCCACCAGCATCATGATGATGGGCTCCGATACTGACCGTATCACCATCTTCGCTAATGGCAACCGACCAGCCGAACTCGTCACCAAGGTCCTGACCGTCTATCTCACCCAACTGGTTCCAAGTACTGGTAGTCCCGTTGTAACGGTAGATACGGGCGTGACCGTTATTGTCACCAACAGAACCGCCAGCGTCATTCTGAGGTGCTCCGATGACGACTGTGTTCCCATCGCCACTAAGGGCGACCGAACTGCCGGATAGATCACCGAAGGATTCACCCAACAGTGGTGCTCCTAGCAAGTTCCAGGTCTCGGTGGTGGTATCGTACCGGAAAACCCGAGTCTGCCCCGAATTGAGGCCATTGGCGTCACTGCTTGGTTCACCAATCGCAACGGTTAAGCCGTCACTGCTGAGGGAAGTAACCGATCCTGATTCATCCGTTGCCGTGGTGCCATTAAGATCGGATCCCAGTTGGAACCAATTGATATGATTCTCGTGCCAGTAAATCGTGTCGTCTTGCATCGCAGCCGAAACGAGGTCCGCATCACCATCCCCATCGAAATCAGCCCCATGAAGTCCGGCTGCATAATCGACATCATCACTGACCAGGTGTTCCGTGAAGCTGCCCGTGCCACTGTTCTCGTACCAGCGAACCGTGTCATCCTGATATTGCGAGGAAACCACATCCTGGTCACCGTCCCCATCGATATCAACCGCATAGGTCTTGAGAGGACCATCGGCCGAGGTAGTGATAGTACCGCTGGTAGCACCACCTGGCAGGAAACTTGGATCGTAATAACAGAGATTATCGTGCGGATTATCAGTCGGCGGCGCGCTCGGCGGGAACGGTGTCGGCATCGGCTGGTAAGTCGGATCATTTAAGCAGACAACGATTTCCCAGTTCGACTGCGTATCGTGGTTAAGACGAACGTGGCTGGTCGTAAAGTCCTTCAACTCGGCAGTCACTTCGAGCGGGCCTTCGTTATTGATGGCCTGAACAATGGCATTGGAAACCTGCTGCGTGCGCCAGAAGGACGATGGCTCAAATTCAATTGCGATACGCCCCGGTACGACACCGGTGATACCCGAGGCGGTCGGTCCAAAATCACCACCCTGCGTTTCAAATATGGAAGCCTGCAATTCCGGTGATCGTGAAATCTCAGTCACTAACAAGTCGCTATAATTCTCCTCGAGCGGGAAAGTAATGATCCAGGGCTGTGCCAGCGAAGCACCACCGGTCGGAACACCACCGGCCACCGCGTAACCCGGCGTCAATCCAGTTGTCGCCGTTGCCATCGCGTCGAGGGCGGCCGTGATTTCGGCTGGGGTTGCATCCCAGTCAATTGGCGTTGTCGTTCCAACGATATCCGGGTTACCTGGATCCGGTAGGGTGACCGTAATCTGGAACTGGTAATCAAGCGCTGCCGGGGCTGGTTGGAAGTAAAGTCGTTGCTGCTCGGAAGTGCCCGGACCAGGCGTCGTCACGTTGCCGGTAAAAGCGTTGACCGTGGGGAAATTAATGCCCAGGGCCGCATAGTCATTTCCGGCCGGGAAGCTAATGTCCCAAACCGGATTGGTAGCTGTCGACGCGCCACCTTCGGAAACAGTAAAGCCATTGGGCACACCAGCCAATTGATCCAAGGCAGTCTCAAGGGATCCAGCACTGCCCGCGGCTCCCAGAGCCGGATCATAGTTAACCGGTGTGGTCGTTCCCATGCTGTTAGCCAGGGAGTCAAACACTTCTAACGAAAAGTCAAAGCTCAGGTTCGAAATATCAGGATCGGTTCCAGTGCCATCAGGAATTGCGAAAGTCAGTTCCTGGATAGCGACCTTGGTGGAAACTTCCGCCCGCGTACCTTCCAGGTTGGAACGGACCAGCACGCGAGCTCCATCAATCACCTCAGCGGTCAACTGGAGTGGCTGACCCGCATTACTGGCATTGATATCGTCGGAAAGTTTCTGGGCAACTTCCCAGGTCGTATCGATGGCATTAATCGTCACCGGAATTACCGTGGTGGGATCGCTGACAGATCCGGGAACATCCTTATCAAACTCGAAGATTCGGCTCTCGGTTCCATCGGTGTAATTGACGGTCACTCCATCACTTAGTGCAATACCAGCCGGGACGCTGAGGACAATACCGCTATCAAATTCGAAGGTTGACATATTCGCGCCATCACCGATGGCAAACCAGTCTGCTTCACGAACCGCTGCGCCACTGGACCAATAGTCGTCCCTGAAGAAGGAGCCATCCGGAACGATGATCGTCGGCCCGTAGACGTTCCCTTCGGTGATTCGATTGAGTTCATCGGCAACCTGGTTACGGGTCATTCGTTCGTGCACATAGACAGCGCTACCATTGGTGGTCCCGTAGTTACCTTCTAATCCGATATTAGTATTAGCAGCGTTAAGCGTGACTGCGATGGCGCCTTCATTGAACCCATCGATCTCAAGGTTCAACCGTTCACCGCGCTGGTGGGTGGTCACTTCCAACGTTGAGGCTTCGATCGCCGTCGCCATTTTACCAGCTACCGTGGCCGCAGATTCAAACTGTTCAATGAAAATACTCTCGTTCGTTCCCGTTACATTAGCCGGTTCGTCATAGTCAAATTCAAAGACTAGGGTCGTGCCGTTATGATCGGTAACATCGAACGTCTCACCATCGGCAATCGCACCGGAAGAAGGAACGACAAAGGTATAGCCC
>CAZXJC010000195.1:0-7571 GCA_964640885.1 uncultured Pirellulaceae bacterium
CCTCCCAAAGTCGGCACCGACTATACTGCTCGCTGTGTATCTCTCGAACAACTGATGCACTGGGACCACGCACCATTTAATCCTGGGCGTCTGGACCAGGCGGGTGTCTCCATCCTGCTGACCAGTCATGGGCTGGACGACACCGGAACGTTTCTCAAGGCAGTTCGTAAGGCAGTTCAGCGAGGCTTATCTGCCGATTCCGCCTTGCGAGCGCTCACGACTACCCCAGCCTCCCTGTATCAGGCAACAGAACTTGTCGGAACCCTGGAAACGGGAAAATTAGCCAACTTCGTTATCACCGATGGTGACCTGTTTGCCTCCAAGACCAAGGTTCTGGAAACCTGGGTTAACGGAAAACGCTTTCAATTTTCGCCACCGCCGCTGATCGATGCCCGCGGCAATTGGAAGTTGAGTTACCGCGCGGATAACGAGCAACATGATTGGAAACTCATCGTCGCTGGTCAGCCTGGGAATTTGAGTGGAACCGTAACCGACAAATCAGCAAAGGCTGATAAACCGCTTGAAATCAAAAGAAGTCGAATCAGCTTACGAGATGCGCGGCTCAGTGCAGTGTTTCCAGGAAAGTCCATCGGGCAAGAAGGATTCCTTCGCCTGACGCTGGTCCTGACAGGCAAAAACTCGGCCGCGATGCAGGGATTGGGACAAATCACCTGGGCTGACGAATCACACTCCGTACTAAACGCCCAGCAGCAGCCGGTAAAGAAAGAGACAGCCAAGGATCCGAAAAAGGAAACTGTCAAACCAGCGAAGGTTTCCTTCCCGGTCCAATATCCACTCGGTTCAGCAGGCCGTTCGGCAGCCCCAAAGCAGGACCGTTACGTACTATTTCGCAACGCCACCATCTGGACCTGTGGTCCACAAGGAATTTTGAAGAACAGTTCTGTGCTGGTTGGCAAGGGAAAAATCCTTCACGTCGGCAAGGACTTTGCATTACCTGCCGGAACCCAAATCATCGATGCCAAGGGCAAGCATATCACCCCAGGAATTATCGACTGCCATTCCCATATGGCTACCGATGGCGGCGTTAACGAAAGTGCCCAAGCCATCACGGCCGAAGTTCGCATCGGTGATTTTATCGATGCCGACGACATTAACATCTACCGACAACTGGCAGGTGGCGTGACATCATCCAATATCCTGCATGGCTCAGCTAATCCGATCGGTGGTCAGAACCAGGTGATCAAGTTGCGGTGGGGCCTGCTGGGTGAAGAGATGAAGTTTAAGAAGGCACCACAGGGAATTAAATTTGCACTCGGTGAAAACGTCAAGCAGAGTAATTGGGGTGACGAATTCAACACGCGCTATCCGCAAACTCGTATGGGTGTCGAACAAATCATGCGAGATGCTTTCCAAGCCGCCCGCCAATATGAAAACGACTGGAAGCAATGGAATGCCAACCAGTCAGGAATTCCGCCCCGCAGGGATCTCGAGCTAGATGCCCTGTTGGAAATCCTCAATCACAAGCGATGGATTCATTGCCATAGTTACCGACAGGATGAAATCCTGGCGCTGATCCGAACACTCGATGATTTCAAGGTTCGTATCGGGACCTTCCAACATATCCTGGAAGGGTACAAGGTCGCTGATGCGATGGCAAAACATGGAGCGATGGGGTCCGCGTTTTCTGACTGGTGGGCCTACAAGTTCGAAGTCTATGATGCCATCCCCTACAACGGTGCGCTCATGCACCAGGCAGGCGTGGTGGTTTCTTTTAATTCGGACGATCGTGAGCTGGCACGTCATTTAAATCACGAGGCTGCCAAGGCAACCAAGTACGGTGGTGTACCACCCGAGGAAGCCCTTAAATTCGTGACACTTAATCCGGCCCGCCAGTTGCGAATCGACCAGTACGTGGGATCCCTCGAAGCCAAGAAGGATGCAGACCTGGTCGTCTGGAGCGGCTCGCCACTTTCGATCCTCTCGCGCTGTGAGCAAACGTGGATCGATGGCCGCAAATACTTTGACCGAACGGAAGACCAGCAGCAACGACTCCAGTTACAACAGATGCGTGCTGTGCTGATCCAAAAGATACTCAACTCCGGTGAAACAATGCTGGCTCCGGGCGAAGGCAAAACACCTGACTCGGAACTATGGCCACGTGATGACATTTTTTGTGACCATGGGCATCAGCATCAGCACTAATTTAAAACCGTTATTTATCTGCCTCAGTACAAGAGGATTTTACTGCAATGAACCAACGACTAACTCACCTTATCCGTTACCTCGTTCCAACCATGGCAACGCTCCTGCTACTCGCCACAGCTTCTCGATTACAAGCTAATCCGGAAGTGCCCGGTGCGCAGCCAAAAACTCCGGTAGCACTGGTAGGTGCCACCATTCATCCGATCTCCGGCCCCACATTAAAAAATGGTACCTTGCTATTTGATAAGGGACGAATTGTGGGAATTGGTAAAGGGATTCCAATTCCAGCCGGTAGCCAGGTGATCAATGTCGCAGGAAAACACATCTATCCTGCCTTGTTCGATTCCATGACCAATACCGGACTGGTCGAAGTGAAAGCGGTACGCGCATCGGTAGATGAATCTGAGACGGGAACCATCAATCCTAACGTTAAAGCACAAGTGGCCGTTAATCCTGACAGCGAGCTAATCCCCGTAACTCGCAGTAACGGCATTTTATTAAACTTAACCGCTCCCACTGGCGGAACAATTTCCGGACAAGCTGCCGTAATGCAGTTGGATGGCTGGACCTGGGAAGACATGACGCTGCAAGCTGCTGCCGGCATGATCGTACGATGGCCAAACATGGCTGCCGTCGCAGACTGGTGGGTTGAAAAGTCCGCTAAGCAACAAATTGCCGACCGAGATAAGGCTCTTAAGAACCTCAGAAAGACGTTTGACGATGCAGAAGCCTATCGCCAGGCTCGCAAAGCGAAGATTGCTGACCAGGACCATGATGCCCGCTGGGAAGCCATGATTCCAGTACTGACCGGCAAGATGCCGATTATCGTACACGCCAATGAAATTCAGCAAATCCAGGCAGCCGTTGCTTTTGCCAGCGAACGTAAGCTGAAAATGATTCTCTTTGGTGGCTACGATGCACCACGGTGTGCCATGCTACTCAAGAAACACCAGATCCCAGTGATCGTTGGTGGTGTTTATCGATTACCGCAACGGCGACATGATGCTTACGATGAGGCGTACACCTTACCGGAACGATTACGCCAGGCCGGTGTCAAGTTCTGCATCTCATCCTACGGCCGATTTGGTGCAGCCAACGTGAGAAACTTACACTACCACGCCGCCATTGCCGCCGGTTTTGGCCTGCCAGAGGACGAAGCCCTCCGAGCTATCACTTTGTCACCCGCGGAAATTCTGGGAGTCAGTCACCGCGTAGGATCCTTGCAAGCGGGTAAGGATGCAACGCTCATTATCACCACCGGTACACCCCTGGAGACTACCACCCAAGTAGAAGGGGCTTTTGTGCAGGGTAAACCTGTTCAATTGAATGACCGCCACAAGCGATTGTGGCGAAAATATCAGCAAAAATATGAGCAGCAAAAGGCTGCCGCTGCGCCCTAGCTAGGCGTTTTCTTTTAGTGCTGAAACGATTTCCAACACTGCATCTTGGCCGTCGCCGAACAACATTAACGTGTTGTCAGCGGCGAACAGTGGATTTGGAATACCGGCAAATACCGGACTCAAGCTTCGTATAATAACAATCACGGTCCGAGACTTAAACACTTCAAAAATCGGCATTCCGGCAATAGGGGAGTTGGGGTCCGTAAGGGCGACCGGGTTAACGACATCGTTCGCCCCAATCACAATCGCCACATCAACCGTTTCCATGGTGGGATTAATGTGGTCCATTTCCTTGAGCTTGTCGTAATCGATATCTGCTTCGGCCAGCAGGACATTCATGTGACCGGGCATACGACCAGCCACCGGATGAATCGCATACTGCACCGCAATATCCGCAGCCTCAAGCAGATTTCCTAAATCACGGACGGCATGTTGGGCCTGCGCAACTGCCAGGCCATAGCCGGGTACGACCACAACACGCTGAGCCGTATCGAGGATCATGGCAACATCGTCGGCTGTCGTGCTGCGTACGTTGGCATAAATCTCGTCAACATCTTCCCCGCCGACACCCGCTTCCATGACACCAAAGAGAACATTAAGCAAGGAACGATTCATTGCTTTACACATTAATTTCGTAAGAATCAGCCCCGAGGCACCAACCAGGGAACCGGAAATAATCAAGACATCATTGTTAATCACGAAACCAGTCGCAGTTGCAGCCAAACCTGAGTAAGAATTAAACAAGGCAATCACAACCGGCATGTCTGCCCCACCAATCGGATTGACCAACAGAAATCCCAGGCCCAGTGCCAGCACAGTGATAGCTACATAGAGCCAGTTGCCACCATTTCCGGTGGTCATTAGCACGATGCAAAGGATTAACACCGCCGACGTGGTTAGGGACATCACATGCCGAAACGGTACGTGGATGGGTTGTCGAAAAGCCGGCAATTCCTGCAACTTAGCTGCAGCTAACATGCTTCCCGAAAAAGTAACTGCCCCAATCAGACCCGAAACACCACTTGCTAACACGGCATCCCAGGTCAGTGTCGTACCAAGTGCCAAAGCGCCACCAGCAACAAAAACTGATGCAAGTCCACCCAGGCCATTAAAAAGCGCCACCAGTTGCGGCATGGATGTCATTTGCACGCTCATTGCCAGGTAGAGTCCACCCGCTGTACCCAACAAGCAGCCGGCGACAATGAATCCGTAATGATGCTGTGGAAAAGCACCCACCTGCACGAGTCCAGCCACAATCGCAAGCCCCATACCGGTCGCGCCGAAAAGATTACCGCGCACCGCTGTTCGCGGATGAGCCATAAACTTCAAGCCGAAAATAAAAAGCACCGCCGCCACAAGGTAGGCGAGCTTGACCAGTGTCACTTCCACAAAATCTATCCTTGTAAGGAGTTTCTTTTTTAACGTTTTTTAAACATCGCCAGCATACGATGGGTTACCAGGAAACCACCTACGACGTTGACCATTGCCAGGGCAACTGCCGCCATTCCTAACCAGGAAGACAACCAGCCCTGCTGGCCAGCAACAACAATAGCTCCCACCACCGTGATGCCGCTGACCGCATTGGATCCAGACATCAGGGGCGTGTGTAATGTCGGCGGCACCTTGGTAATCACCTCGAAACCAACAAAAATAGCTAATACAAAAACCGTCACTGCGGCCAGACGATCCGGACCCTTGGCCTGACTCACCGTAGACTGGTCTTCCTCTTCTTCAAGAACCTTGACCGGTTCCGAAGATTTCTTCTTGTCGCCAGATTTCTCGGCGTCGCTATTCGAGTCCGTTCCGGTAGCAGTCAATTCATCTTCCGCCTCCGGTTCAGGTTGCTCGGCCTGCGTTTCCTCTGAAGCGGCCTGATCTGTATTGGTCTGCTTGTCAGCCGTCGACTTGTCATCGCTTCCCTGCAGTTCACGGGAGTTGGACCAATGCGTGATCAGCACTCCAATCAGTGCCAAAATGACAATCATTCGCAGTGACATCCACAATATGCTGCGTTGACCGGTTGTCATGAGGACTCTCCCTCTTCGTCGGAATCGGCTGCGTTATCTTCGCTACCTTCCGGTTCCTCCGCTACGGGTTCTTCTGCTGGCGGATTAAGTGGCGGCAACTCGAGAATCTCACGTAACCGCTCGTTAACCACCTGGCCGTCATGTGCCGCCAGGGTACCTGCCACAATTTCATCCTGCAGGTCGAGCGATAGTTTCCCGTCTTCCGTCAAGTGCAGTAAAAACGTCGTAACATTATTGCTGAACATCTGGCTGGCATGGTTGGGAATCTCGGCGGGTAAGTTCGTCGGCCCAAGGATCGTTACGCCATGTTCCACAACACGCTGATCCGCCTGACTTACCTCACAATTACCACCTCGTTCGGCTGCCAAATCCACAATAACGCCCCCGGCCGGCATCCGCTTTACCGCGTCCGCTGTAATCAGCAAGGGACTCGGCTTTCCGGGAATAGCGGCAGTGGTAATAACAATGTCACTCGCAGAAACAATGTCAGCCATCAGGGCCTGTTGTTTCTGGTAAAAGTCATCGCCCAGTGCTTTTGCGTATCCACCCTTGTCTTCTGAATCACCCGTTTCCAATTCAAGTTCTACAAAACGGGCCCCCAGGCTCTCAACTTGCTCACGACAGGCGGGCCGAACGTCATAGGCCTGAACTACCGCGCCCAATCGTCGGGCCGTGGCAATGGCCTGGAGGCCAGCTACGCCCGCTCCAATCACAAATGCCCGGGCAGCGGAAAGTGTACCGGCAGCGGTCATCATCATGGGAAACATCTTGGGAAGTTCAACTGCAGCCAGCAGTACAGCTCGATATCCTGCAATCGTCGCCATCGATGAGAGTACATCCATACTCTGCGCACGTGTGATCCGAGGGACCATTTCCAAGGCAAACAGACTAATGCCGGTCTCCGCCAGTTCTGCAATTGCCTGGGGATTTCCAAGTGGGTCACACATTCCCACTACCACTTGTCCACTCTGAAACAGGTCCAAGTCCCCACGACCCTGGTCCGGGTTAGCCCCCAGTGACCGAATCTGAACAACCACGTCGGCAGCTGCCAGTTCGGTACGGTTCGGCACGATCTGAGCACCTTGATCAAGATACTGGGCATCGTCAAATCCAGCTGCAGTTCCAGCACCAGCTTCAACCAGAATTTCCAGGCCAGCCTTCACCAGGCGTTTAACATTCGCGGGGACCAAGCCAACTCGATCTTCCCCGGGAAACGTTTCTTTAACTACGGCGACCTTCATAAATCACGTCTTATCCGGGAAACTCAGGAACACCTTATGTTTTCGCCTGCTGAACTCGATCCACATCGACCAACAGGATACCTGTGACATATTCACCAGCAAACGTCCGTGCCAGAAATAAATAGGCTGGAAGGGAGGTATCCATGCGTTATAACGGATAATCCTTCGCTTCAATAGGCGTATGCTGGCCGTTTGAAACCGCACTGAAGTGCCCTATGCCACTTGTTAAGAGGGCTCCAAACAGCTAAACTCAGACGTTTTGCCCCCCTTGCAGAATCGTTAGAGGAGTAACCCACCGTGGGTACCAAAACATACATGGCGAAGACTGGCGAAATCACCCCCAAATGGTGGTTGGTGGATGCCGACGAAAAGATCCTGGGACGGTTATCGAGTGAAATCGCCGTCATCCTGATGGGTAAACATCGGCCTACTTATACACCACACGTCGACACGGGTGACCACGTTGTCGTGATCAACGCTGAAAAAGTAGCATTGTCGGGTAAGAAGAAGTGGGACAAGAAAGTATATACACGGTACACAGGCTACCCTGGTCTGCGCACGCAAACCGCGGCAGATCGACTGGAAAAGAAACCAGAAATGGTCATCCGTGAAGCGGTACGACGAATGTTGCCCAAGAACAAGCTGGGTCGCAAAATGCTGCTAAAGCTAAAGATTTTCACTGGAACGGACCATCCACATCACGCTCAACAACCAGAGGTAATCGATTTACCTGCCAAAAG
>CAZXJC010000196.1:0-7791 GCA_964640885.1 uncultured Pirellulaceae bacterium
GCATCGATCGACAGGACTAGTGAAGGTTGTCGACAGTATTGCTTGGTGTGCAGGGCGACAACCTGGTCAAGTGCCACGGAATTGTAGGTCTTGCGTTTTGGGTCATGCAGGGGTGCCCCGGTCAGCCACATGTCCGAGCAGACGTGCGGATCGGCCTTGGGGCCACTGGGATGATAAAGCCCACCCATGAACCACAGTTGTTGACGGAAATTCTTGAGTGGTTCGGTCGACTTGCCAAAAGTAAAGTCGCGTCCTTCGACGGTAGGAAACCAGCTCCACTCGTTCATCTTGTGGTCGGCTTTTGGCAACGACATCCCGTTGGCCGTGTAGAGTGCACAAAATCGTCGCGGGACTTGTTCGGCAACATCTTTTCCCATTGCCTCGAGTACTGGCAAGACCAGTGAGGCTCCGGCGATTCCCTTCAGTACGGCACGACGATCAAGTTTGGCAGTTGGGGCCATGGTGGTATCCAAGTCAGGGGTTACGGGGACCAGGTTACTTTTTCAGAAACATGTCGCTCTTGATGATAAACCGAATCATGTCTTGCATCCGGTAGCCATCGCGGCGCAATTCTATTCCCTTTTCTTCCAAGAAGACAAGTTCATTGTAGCTCAGGCTACGACCATTGCCATAGCTGGCCAGGTGCTTCATGAAGCTGAACGCTACCTGATCTATTCGGTCGCTGGCCAGATAAGCTTTAAGTCCTTTGAAATCTTCGATCTCGGTCCCATCCGGAAGGGTAGAACTGGGGTTGGAAGCCGGTTTTTCCAGCCATCTTCCCCCGGCACTAAACTCTTCGAAAGGGATCCCCCAGGGGTCGATGCCAGCATGACAATTGGCGCAACCTTTCTGATTGCGATGTTGTTCCAGACGTTCACGTAAGGGGAGCTTGGCGTCCACTCCTTCCAGGGCCGGTACATTCGGTGGTGGATCGTCCGGTGGCTCGGCAATAATCTTGCGGGCCAGCCAGGCACCTCGCTTGACTGGGTTCGACTCACGACCATCGGACAGCCCGGCCAGGATACTGGCTTGGGAAAGGATGCCTCCCAACTGTTTACCTTCATGGGCAATTGGGATGAACTCAAAACCCTTCTCGGTTCGGTCGGCCAGGCCATAGTATCCGGCCACGATTTCGTTGGCCATGATGAAGTCTGATTGAATCAAGTTTCGCAGGGGCAGGTCTTTCTCGATCAGGTACTTGAGGAATTGAATCGGTTCCTCCCGCAAATGGATCCTGGTATCGCGAGTCAGTTGAGGGAACTGTTTGCGATCGATCTCGACCACGTCAAACTTGTCGAGGCTTAACCACTGGGACGCAAATTCGCTGGTAAACTCGGCAAACCTCGAGTCGGCAATCATCCGTTTGACTTCGCTGTCCAGTGTCCCGTGCAACCGGTTGGCGGCAGCCAGCTTAAGCAACTGCTCGTCGGGAGCCGTGTTCCAGAGGAAGTAGGAGAGTTTTGAGGCCAGCTCGTAAGGATCCAGATCCTCGGGCTCGGGGCTGTTGCTGTTTTCAATCAGGAATAAGAACTGGGGTGAGGTGAGGACGATCAGTAGAGCGTCCTTGATGCTTTGATTGAAGTTTGCTTCTTCCTTAAAAGAGCTTTTCCAGACAGCCAGGAAGGAGGCTTCTTCACTACTGGTGATCGGACGCCGAAAAGCACGGCTGGCAAAGGAACGGATAACCTCGCGGGCGTAAACGGCCGGATTGTCCTTGTGTTTTGAGTCAATGAAAATGTTTCGATGCTTTGCCGGAGGCCAGCTCTGGTAGTAGGGCCCTTCGAATTCAATCGACCGGATCAGCAGCCGGGGCATGTCGCGGCCATCGGTATATTCACTGCGAACCCCGATTTCACGTATGCCTGCCAGGTAATTGACGTTGTTTTCCTCCACGTCCGGGGTGGGGAAATTGTTGAGGGCACCCTCGAAGACGAAGTCTTCTAACGTGCTGTTCGCAACTGGTCGACTGTCACCGACCGGGGCAAACGTGCTGCCACAATCGCGGCGTAATCCCATATGCAAGCCAAGCCGTGGCAATCGCTTTTCAAAAACCTGGAACTGCCTGGCAAGCTCCTCATTATCAGCCAGCGGTGTCAGGACGACTCGATCGGGTGTTAACTTACCACCATATTGCAGTTGCACCGGCAGTGGTCCGGCTGGCAGCCGTAGGACCGCAAATGCTGGCTGGTGCAAGGTGGCAGAAAACTGCCGCTGGCCCAGTTGCAGGGTCAGGCTTTGTGGCTTTTCCGGCGGTGGTGGTTGCACGAACTTGCGTCCGGGTGTCAGCAGTGCCTTGATCTCGGAAATGTCCAGGGCCCGACGATAGATGCGCACATCGTCGATCGCCCCCTTGAAAAGTTGCGATCCCTCGATTCGCCCAAGATGTAGTTTTACGCTGGGGTTATCCAGGTTTGTTGGAGCAACTGTGCCGGTGGCTACCAGGTAACCGTTTACGTACAGGTTGGTCTTGTTGGTTCCACGGCGGACGACCGCTGCCACATGCTGCCACCTGTTCACGCGAATCACACCTGGTCGGGAGGCCACGGTGCCGTTCGGCTTATTACCCGGGCTGACCGTTTCGATGCGTAAGACACCTTGGTTGTTCGGCATGTCAAAGTACCAGCCGTGGGTCCAGTTATACCTGCCCAGGCAAACAATGCCTCCCTGTCGTAACTGGGTCGGTCGGATCCAGGCGGCTACCGAAAAGTCACCCGTTCCGACGTTCATCGAGTCATCCCGGTCAACCACCAGGGAATCGTCGTTACCGTCGAGTGAAAGGGCCTTTCCAAAGGGAGAGTCGACAAATTGTGCTCCTCCTTCCAGGCGGCCTGTCAGAACCTTGCGTTTCGATTCGCTTTGCGTATCCCCATTGAGAGGCCAGGCTCCGATCAGTCCCTCGGCCAGCTTGTTAGCGTTGGCCGGGGTTGAATCGAGGGAAGGGGGTGTCAAGTAAACGTCGGCCTGGTAAATGCCCGCTTTTTTGATCGTGACCGTTTGAGGATTAGCAAGTTGCCTGGCTGTGATGTTGCCCGGTGTTGATTCGGGTAGGGAGGACTGGCCGGGGTTCAGTAGCAGGGCATCGTCGTAACGGGCCGCCTTGACCGTGACGCGGAACTGACCCTGCTCCGGTAACTGCCGCAGCGAGACCTTGAAATTGGCTTTTGGTCCGTAGGTACTTTCTACTTGGAACAACTCGGCACTCGGAATGGCTGGCCGGAGCGCTAAACCATTCTCAATGACCTGGTAAGGCAGGCCCTTCGGGTATCCGGGGTTGCCTCGCATGCAGGCAAAAACCGCATGGTAAATACTGTCATACTCTCGCCATCCCCGAACCGTTGCGTTGCCCTGGTAGCCTTCAATGAAACGGTACTTGGTTCGCATTAGGAACGGGTCGTAGTCAAAAGACTTGGTTGGCTTCAATTGGCTGACCAGGAAGTTGTCGTTAGCGAGCAGGTGACTATTAGCACCGAGAATCAGTTTGTCTGGAGATGGCTGCGGGTTGATGGCCTTTCCCAAGTCCACGCGAAAGTTTTGAATGATCGGTTTCGCTGCTTCATCAACGATACAGAGATCGAGAGCCTTGGCGGCAATGTCGAAATAGGATTCTACCAGCAGCGGAGACAACAACATTGTCTGCCCATTATTAAGAAAGCCGTCCTTGGAAACCCCGTCCGGGGGCAGCACGTCGGTGAGCTGATCTTCCAACTGCAACAGGTCCCTGATCGTGTTGCGATACTGCGAGACAGTCAGGCGACGAGCGGAGCCGTTTTTCTGAGTGTCGCGTGCCCGCGCGGCATTCATGATTTGCCGAATTCCCTGGGTCAGCGACTGTCGCTGACCAGCAGTCGGTTGCTTCTCATCCTCCGGGGGCATGGCGCCTGCATTGATCTGTTTGAGGATGTCTTTCCAGAGAAACAGTTGTCGGTCTTCGAGCGAGCCGTCCAAGTGATCTAGCCGAATACCTGACTTCATCTCCTGGGCGTTGTGACAACGGATGCAGTATTGCTTGAGCAACGGTTGCATGCTGGAACGAAACGTCTTTTGCTCCGCGGTTGTTTTCGTATCGGCCGAGTCGGTCTTGTCCTGGCCGACAGCAGAGAGGCAAAACAACAGAAGGATCACTGGTAAGGACAGTAAACGTAATGGCTTAGCAAGCAACAGTTTTTGGAGCATGGTTCCGGCAATTTTAACAACCTGCGTACATCATTGGTGAGTGACCAAAATATAGCAAAAGAAAGGCCTGGTGTCGCATGGAATGAAACGGGTTTCAAAGATGCAAACTTATATTACCAAGGTAAAAATGGTCCCTTCACACAGGTCTTGCAAACAGAATCGCAGGCTTCACCCAATCCAAGTTCCGGGATTCAATGGAGCAGGGCCACTGGATACTACTGGTTTGCCGTCACTGATGGTTGTGAAACCGTGAGCTGCGAAATATGCCCCGGGCCCGATTGTGGTGCCATGGTGTTAGCTCCCAGCAGGCGAACACCATACCAACAGCACCAAATGAAGGCAGCACTGGCTAGCACAAAATCACTTAAGCCAGGAAACATGGAAGCGAGGGCTAAAAAGATAGCAAAGCCAGTTGGGCTTAGCTGAGGTGTAAAAGGTAGTGGCTGATTTAACAATCTCCACATGCTGTGAAAACTCCATGAATCTAACGTGCCAAGTATCCAGATAGTTCCAGTATCGCGAACCGTGATGCTGAATCTTTAGCAGATACCGAACGAAGTCAAACCCATTTTTAAGCCGTTAATTTCGGTTGATCATGAATCTCAAACCGAATAAGGCGGAGAGCTTTTTGGAGTGAGAACAGTTCTCAAAACGCGGACAGATTGATTTACAGCGAACTCGTGCCGTTCATGCTGGCTTGGCGAAATGCTAGCGTGTTAAGTCACTTAACTGAGATTAGTTCTCAGCTCCGATAGACCGGTAATTGGTGACTTAGCCGGAGATTGACGGCAGAAAAATATTTCGAGATTTTTCTGTAAACTTTTTTAAATGGTCCACTTGGAAGCAAGCGTGAGATGATGACTGGGCCGGGTGACATTCTTTACGGCGTGACGAAGAAATAGTCCGGGTAAGTCAGCTCCAGACGTGACTTCTGTGGCAGGCCATTTTCAAAGCAGGCGTTGACTTCGGCCTTCAGGCGCTGCAGGTTAGCTGGCTTGAGCAGGGGGTCATTGGTTTCCTTGCGCCAGCGGGCGAGTTGTTGTTTTAAGTTTTCCCGGATCGCTGTGTGGCCGGCGTCGGAAACCAGATCGTTGAATTCGTAAGGGTCCTGTTGCAGGTCATAGAGTTCAAATTCTGCTGGTCTCTTCATCCGCTGATAGGAATTGCGGACAAGGGCGGGTGCCGTTTCGATCACTGCAGGCAGTTCGGCAAAAAAACGCTTAAGGGTAAAGTTGTAGCCTGGATTCTCTTGCCCTGGCTGGAGATTCTGTACTAGCTTGTACCTGGCATCCCGAACCGTTCGCTGTGGATAGAAATTATGGGCCGAGTGCGTGTGGTACTCGGTAAACAGGTAGGGTCGCCAGGCCGGTCTCTTGCCTTGCAGCAGTGGAGAGAGTGACATTCCGGGCAGGTCTTTAAGGGGCTCGGCGCCGGCAACCGTCAGCAGGGTTGGCAGCAGGTCGAGGGTTGAGACAAGTTCCCGGGCCACGTGTCCAGGTTTTGTCTTTCCGGGCCAGTGAATGATCAAGGGGACTCGTACGCCCCCCTCGTAAGAGGTCCGTTTGCCGCGCAACAGGTCTGCGCCATGATCGCCCATGTAGATGATCAGCGTATTGTTTGCTTTTCCTGATTGCTGTAGTGACTCCATGAGGCTGCCGATGAGCGAATCGAGCCGACTCATGCAGTTGTAATAGTTGGCCGTATCGGACCGTAGCTGGGGCGTGGCGAGTCCAAAGTAAGCCAGGGGTTTTACATCGTCACCGGTTAGTAGCGTGGCAGGTAACTTACCGGTCCGGGCAATGAACGGACGATGGGCGTCCGGGTAATTGACGCTCAGAAAAAACGGACCCTCCGCTGCCTGGAAGAATGCTGCTGCTTCTTTTGCGTAGTTGCCCAAATTCTTGCGGCTGAAATTGGCAGAACTGATCTTCTTCATGTCGAAGGGGAAGGCACTCTCTGGATTGATATGAAGCTTTCCCAGGATGCCGGTTCGGTAGCCTGCCTTCTTCAATTGGCGAATTAAGTTCGGCGTATCTTCTCGATACATGCGGAACTTCCAGGTGGCCAGACCGATTTGGCCATTCTGGTGAGGATAGAGGCCTGTCAACAAGGCGGCCCGTGACTGGCTGCAGCCGGCTTGCGGGACGTAAGCATGTTCAAAGCGGACGCCTCGCTTGGCCAATCCATCAAGCACCGGAGTTTTTACGTACGGATCACCATAGCATCCCAGTTCCGGGCCATTGTCTTCGGAAACGATCAGTAAAATGTTAGGACGTTCTGCTGCACTGCCGCCGGTGACTACCAGCAGCAACAGGGCAACGATCCAGCGACCAGGCCAGTTGAGTTTAAAGCAGCAATTCATCGGCGGGCTCCCGTGTACTGTGGATTTGGTCGCATGGGGTCGGCACCGACGTCCAGTTGCCAGTTGTTGAGCAGGGCCTGTAGCTTCTTGACCCGGGCTGGATCTTCACTGGCCAGGTCGGTTGTTTCCCCCAGGTCATCTGCCAGGTTAAAAAGTGAAACTTTTCCCGTTTCAAACGCCTGAATTAGTTTCCAGTCGCCAGCACGGACAACCGCGGAAGGGAAACTGTGTGGATGGCGATTGTAGTGCGGATAGTGCCAGTAGATCGCTTCCCGTTGCAGGGAACCCTTGCCAGTGAGCAGCGGGACCAGATTTTTACCGTCGACGTGCTGGTGGGGACGGGCTGGCTGACCGGTGGCAGCCAAGATCGTGGGGTAAAAGTCGGTACTGATGACCGGCTCATCTGAAACCGAACCAGGTTTGGTCTTCCCTGGCCAGTTGATGATCAGCGGTACCCGCAGGCCCCCTTCGTAATTGCTTCCCTTGTTGGCCCGCAGCGGGGAATTGCTGGTGGCCCGGGCAAAGCCCCCATTGTCACTGGTAAAGATGACCAGGGTTTGCTGATCGATTTTGAGTTCCCGCAATGTTTGCATCACGCGACCGACACTGTCATCCACGCTCTCGACCATGGCCGCGTAAGCGGGGGGGCCCTGTTGTTGATCCTTGGCAATTTGCTGATAGCGTTTGACCTTGTCAGCTTTTCCTTGCAATGGTGCATGGACTGCGTAGTGTGAAAGCATTAGGAAGAAGGGTTTGTCGGCACTGCTGCGAATAAACTTTTCGGCTTCTTCTGCCAGGCGGTCGACCAGGTAATCACCTGGCTTGCCTCCCACGGGGCCCGGTTTTTGCTGGACCTTTCCAGTGGGCGGAATTTTCCAGGTGCCGGCGAAAGGATGAAAATAACTGCCCGGCGCTCCAAAGTCGCGGCCACCCACGTTCAGGTCAAAACCCTGGTGCTCGGGATAGTAATAGGTCTCGGTCCCGAGATTCCATTTTCCCATGAAAGCTGTCTGGTAACCGGCTTCCCGCATCGCCTCAGCAATGGTTATCTCTTCTAGTGGCAGGTTCGAAACATACCGTCCTTCGTGCATCTTGTGCTTGGTGGGACTCCAACGCCCCGAGTGTAGCCATTGGGTTAGCAACAGGCGGGCCGGATACTTGCCGGTCATGATTGCTGCCCGCGTTGGCGATCAGACGTTGCATGCTGCATAGCCTTCGGTGAATCGCATGCCCCCACTGGCCAGGCGGTCAATGTG
>CAZXJC010000197.1:0-12429 GCA_964640885.1 uncultured Pirellulaceae bacterium
CGCACCAGGACATGTATGACATCAAGGTAGATGCCCCGCAGGAAATGCGAGGACCCTTTCAGCCGATCTCCACGAATGTACCCGGTATCCAAATCTCTGAGCATCTGCCGCGGATGGCTAAGATCATGGACAAGCTGGTACCGATCCGTTCGATGGTAGGAGCCAGTGGTTCGCATTATTCGCACCAGTGTATGACAGGCTATCACAATCGCGAGACACCGGCGGGTGGCTGGCCTCACTTTGGTTCTGTCGCTAGTCATTATCAAGGTTCGGTCAATCGTGGCACTCCGCCGTTCGTGAGTCTTTGTTACACGACCAAGCATCAGCCCTATAACGAACCGGGGCCAGGCTTTCTCGGACTGGGGCAATCTTCGTTTCGCCCGAAAGGACCGGGTCGTGATGATTTGGTCTTGCAAGGTATCACGGCCGATCGACTTGCTGATCGCAGCAGCTTGCTAACTTCCTTTGACAGTTTTCGACGCGATGTCGACAACAGTGGCAAGATGGAGGGGATGGATACCTTCACGAAGCAGGCCATGGGGATTCTTACATCTCCGGAGTTATTCAATGCACTGGACTTGTCGCAGGAAGATGCCGAGACGCGTGAGCGTTACGGTACCGACGACGAGAACCGGCCCAAGGGAGATGGCGCTCCGCGTTGTCCCCAGAATTTCCTGGTGGCCAGGCGGCTGGTCGAGGCAGGTGTTCGTGTCGTTACGATTAATTACAGTTTCTGGGATTGGCATGGCAGTAACTTTAGTAATGCCAGGCAGGAATTTCCGGTTTTCGAAAAAGGTCTGACGGCGCTGGTGGAAGACCTCCACGCTCGTGGCCTGGACAAGGATGTGACCGTGGTCGCCTGGGGAGAATTCGGTCGAACCCCCAAGATCAACAAGAACAGTGGCCGTGATCATTGGCCGCGTGTTTCCTCTGCAGTACTTGCCGGTGGCGGAATGCGCACCGGACAGGTTATTGGCGGTACCGATCGACTTGGTGGTGAAGCGGTGGATCGGCCAGTTAGCTTCCAGGAAGTCATGGCGACGCTCTACCGTAACCTGGGCGTGAACCTTGATTCCCAGCGATTGTTTGACTTCCGTGGGCGGCCTCACTACATCATTCAGCCTGGCGTCAAACCCCTGGCTGAACTGGCTTAATTCGCATTTCTTGCGACGACGAAGAAGCCGGCTCTAGCGAGCTTTTTTGAGCGTCTTCAGGTAGGCAATCAGGTTGGCCAGGTCCTGCCGAGAGAGCGTCTTGTCCAAGTCATTGGGCATGATCGAGACGGTGCTGGGGACCAGTTCATCAACTTGATTGCGAGGGATCATGACCGGGTCTCCGGTTTGCTGTTGCACATAGATGGCGTCCTCGGTTTCGCGAGCGATCAATCCTGTGAACACCCGCCCCTCGGTTGTTACTATCGTGAAAGCTTCGTATTGTCGGACCAGGCTAGCCGAAGGTAGGACGATGGACTCCAGCAGGTCACGTTCCTGGCGGTTGGCACCGATGTTGGACAGGTCCGGTCCGATCTTGCCGCCCTTGCCATTAACCTGGTGGCAGCTGGCACACTTGGTCTTTTGGTTTTCGAAAACCACCTTGCCGCGTTCTGCGTTTCCGGTTTTCAACAGGGGAAGCAGCTCGTCCAGTCGCTGGGCTTGTTGCTGATCCTTTTTCTTAAGTTGATCGAGCATGTTGTTGGCGCGTGGTCGCAGTTCGTCCGGGTAACTTTTGACGATATCGGAGAAGACCTGGTGCGGGAGACTCAGAAAAGAGCGTGATTGTTCCAGCGAAGCCAGGAATGCACTGCGCGTTTCCAAGCTGCCATTGCGTTGGAATGGTAGCACAAGATCTCTCAGTTCCAGAGGCCCGGCTTGCTCTAGCAATGGTGCTAATTCAATCAATTGTTCCTTGGTAAGTGAAGCAGCCCCCAACATCTGGGCAGCTCGCGCACTATCGCTCGCAGAAATTTTCCCCAGCGACGCGGTTTCATTTGTATCGATGGTCGGTTGGGCGACCAGTTGAGTCAGGGTTTTAAAGGCCGTGTCAGTTAGTTGACGGCTATTGCCCGACACGGCACTGAGTGCCGCCACACGCAGGATGGCCGAAGTTGCGGGACGGGAAGCAACTTTCGTCAACTGTTCGTTAAAGCGGTCTGTCTTAAGAGCCTGGGTGATTGAGATGCCCAAAGCCAAGGACTTAGAATTGTCACTGGCCAGTAGTTTTTCAATCGGTGTTACCCAGCTTTCCACCAGGGGCAGAGAGCGGCCTGTGGCGATTGTGCTCATCAACCAATGTCGAGTCGTCGCGGTCGTTGCCGGGTCGTTGAGCGTCTTACCGATTTGCTGTTGGAACGACTTGTTACTCATGAAACTGGCCAACAGGCCGGTGGCGACCTGGGAGCGTTTCTGCCTTGCGGTATCACTGCTTAACCACGGTTTAAGTGATTCCAGTGCCTGGTTGCTCCAGTCCGGATGACGCTGGACAATTTCCAGGGCAGTTAAGCGAAGCGGTAAATGACTTGCATTGAGTAACGGCAGGACGGCGTCTGCTGGCAGTTGCCCGGGTTTCATTTGTTCCATGGCAATCAGTCCACCTCGAATCCGCTGGCTGGCCTGTAGCGACTGGGCAGCGGTGGTGGTTGGAAAATCGTTTAACGCCAGCAATTGGCTGGTAGCATCCGGGGCATCGATTTCAATCAGTGCATAGATCAGAGCGTGCTCTTCTGAGCGATCGATGTTTTTGCTCAGGGCTGCCAGTAATCCGGGTACTGCGCTGGTATCGCCAATACGGCCGACGGCCTTGGCTGCTTCGCGACGAATAGGTGCCTCATCCTGTTCAATCATTTGCAGCAGGGTTGGCAGTGCAGTCGGGTCGGGATAGGTGGCAATACTGCGGCAGGCGGTCAGCCGGATGCTTGCGGAGCGATGCTTTAGTGCTGTTCGGATAACTGCTTGTACTTGGGGATTTTGCTTAACTCCGGCGATTCGGGTTAAGGCCCAGAGCGCGTTACGACTTTCCTGGAGTTGCGGACGTTGGAGGATTTGTTTGAGCGTGGGAACAATAGCATTGCCTCGTTTGACGCATTCCACGATGGCCCGTTCGCGAACTTTAAAGCGAGGGTCGCGCAACAGGTTAATGATGCCAGCATGGGTTAACTTGTCCCAGGTAATTTGTTTGCCCCAGGGGTCAGCGACTGGTTTTGTTCCCGTACGTCGTACTCGGTAGATGGCTCCCTTGACGTCCGGTTTCGAGAATTGCGAAGTGGGGCAACCACGGTAGAACCAGCCCCCGGTGTCGACAACCAGGATGCTGCCATCTGCGTCTTCCAGGACATCCGTGATATGAATGTCAGGGCTAAGGCCGGTAACAAATTCTCGTTGGGTCGCCTGGAAGGTCGATCCCTTTCGCTCCAGTTCCACTCGCAGCACCTTGCCACCATTAAAGAGGGCTGAGAAGAAACTGTTTTTGAAAGCAGGGTCAAGGGCACCACTGCGATAACGCATGGTGCCAGAGATGGCCACATGGCCAAACTTGTGGACGGGGCCCAGCAGTTCACCAGTCCGCTTGCGTTCCCGCAGTACCCGTTCACTGTGCGGGTAGACGCCTCCGTACAGCCAATGAACAAGACAGTCGATGCGCGGACGCGTGAACATGATGTTGACGGTGCCGACCATTTCACCCTCAGGTGTGAAATCGACTTCGACCGGGTTGTCCATGCCGCCGCCACAGTGGATACGCACATCCGAACCGTCCGGCTTGCAGGAGAAGATGTAAGAGCCAGCAAGTTTACTGGTGACTTGGCCTTCCTCGTCACGGAACTCATGGCCGTGCCGCCCGTCGCACCAGTAAATGCGACCGTCCGGTCCCAGGAAACAGCCATGGATGCTGGCAGCGTTGCCGGTGTAACCGAATTGGCTGACCAGGATCTCACGCCGATCGGCGATGCCGTCTCCAGTGGTGTCTTCGAGTCGCCAGATGTTCGGTGGTGAAGCGACGTAGAGAGCGCCATCGTGCCAGGCGCCACCCATGGGGTAAGTCATCTTGTCGGCGAACAGGGTTGACTTGTCGAAGCGTCCGTCACCATCGGTATCTTCCAGCATGCGGACTGTGTTGGGTAATTCTTTTTCCAGGTCCGCTGCAGACAGATTGACACCCGCATTGTCTGCGACAAATAGGCGGCCTCGGTCATCAAGGCAGGCGAGCGTGGGGTGATGAATCAGTGGGGGGCCAGCAACCAGTTCAATCGTGTAGCCGGCAGGCACACTGAATTTAGCGGGTACGAAATCAGCCGCCGATATGGCCTGTTGGCTGCCAAACGCGAACAGGGAAATAATGGCAACACATCCGTTGATGATCCGCTTTGATTGTCGCGAAGTCATGAGCTTGATCCCGGGCAAAGAAGGAGTAAATGGAGAGTCCACAATATAACAGACTCCCCGGCCCAGGTTTAGCAAAAAGATGACCGTTATTGACAAGTAACTTGTTACAAACCAGGCCAGTCGAAAAGCCGTTATTCTTCTCGAGCGATGCAGTAAAGCGCCTTTGCGCCGCGGAGATAAAACTCGTCACCGGCAATGGCCGCCGAGGCACTAAAACTGTCGTCCAGTTTATTGAGGGCCAGGGCACGAGGGATTTCACTGTGCGTCATGACGAGTGTCTGGCCATCAAGGTCCGTGATGTAGATGCGGTCAGCGGCACCCACGGGCGAAGCATAAATATTGCCAAGGGGTCCCAGTCGATAGGCGCCCGGTTCGTCTTTTCCCGTCTTGGCGTTAATTCGTGAAAGAATGCTCTGGTAGTGAGCCAGGAAGTAAAGTGCGTTGCCATAGAGCAGGGGGGAGGGAACGTAGGGAGTGCCCCGCGTGCGACTCCAAGCCACCTGCTTGGTTCCCGTGATGTCACCTTTGGCACCAGCCAGTTTAACCGCAAAAAGGGCCCGCTTCTCATAACTGCTACCGACAAAGACCATGCCATCGGCAGCGACAGGAGAAGCAACAATGTTGGCTGAGAGGCCGCCACATTCCCAGTTGATTTTGCCAGTCGCCAGATCATAACTGCGAACACGTCCGGTACCACTAATGATTACCTGGGACTTTCCCTCGTGTTGAACGACAATTGGTGTGGCCCAAGAGGTAACTTCATCACGCGCCTGCTTCCAGCGCTCTTTACCCGTGCTGGCATCGAGGGCCACGGCAAACGACTTTCCCTCATGATCCCAGTTAATCACCAGCGTCTTTTCAAAGAGAGTTGGAGAACTTCCTTCGCCATGTCCGTGCTTGGTCTGCATCTTACCCAGGTCTGATTGCCAGAGCGGCTTACCATCCAGGGAGAAGGCATGAATCCCCTGGGAACCAAAGGATGCATAAACCCGTTTGCCATCGGTGACGGGAGAATGAGATGCCAGGCTGGCCGTGTTGTGTCCACCCTCGTGAGGTAACTGCTTGTTGACGGTCTGTTTCCAGAGGACCTTCCCCGTAAGACGGTCGAGGGCCATCACGACATACTCATGCCGGTGGGTAATAGCTGAATTGTCGTGCGCTCCGGGGACCCCGCTGAATCGAGGTTCCAGTGCTGCACCGTAGGGAATGGCTGTGGTGACGAAAATCCGATCACCCCAGATTACAGGCGTAGAGTGGCCTTTGCCGGGCAGGGGTGTTTTCCAACGAATATTCTTGGTCTCACTCCATTCCGTGGGTGGGTTACCTGTCGGGGCTACACCACTGGCCAAGGGACCTCTCCATTGGGGCCAGTTGGAATTGGCCGGTTCGTCGGCTAAGCCAAGGATTGGCCAGCAGGAAACGATGAGCAAAATCAGGCAGTTCAAAAGAGAACGCTGCCATCTCTGCGTGGCGTTTTGACCAAGACAACTTCTCAGGGCGATCACTAGATCAATTCCGGTAACGGATGTTTTTCGGGGTCGACCAGGTAATGTGGTCTGCCATGTAAGTCCCGAATGGTCGCTTGCTGGCTATCGATGCCCAGGTGGCGATAGAGGGTGGCAAAAACTTCCTGGAAGGAGACTGGTCGGTCAACCGGTTCGCCTGCCAGTCGGTCGGTCGCTCCGATAACCTGGCCGTGCTGCATGCCGCCGCCGGCCATCAGGGCACAGGCAACGCGTGGCCAGTGGTCACGGCCGACCTTGGCACTGATTTTCGGTGTGCGACCAAATTCACCCCAGACCAGGACAGCGGTATCCTTGTCCAGGCCGCGTTGGTGCAAATCATCGACTAACGCTGTGATGGCGTTGTCAAAGATAGGGAAATCTTCTTTTTCGCGGAGGAAAATGGAGTTGTTCGCACGACCTTCTGCATTGAGTCCGCCATGCCAGTCCCACTTGCTGTAGTTGACCGTGACTACTCGGGCGCCCGCTTCGATGAGTCGGCGAGCCGCCAGGAAACTTTGCGGAACCCGTGGCGCTCCATTGCTATCAATGAACTTCGTTGGATCTCCCGTACCGTAGCGTGCCACGATCTTTGGATCTTCGTTGGAGAGGTCGAGGGCTTCGGCCAGTCGGGATGAAGTAAGAATTCCCATGGCCTGTTGGGTAAAGGTGTCCAGCCCGTTCATCATGCCACTGGCATCCGTCTCGCGACGGAAACGATCAACGCTGGCCAGTAGCGTCTTGCGATCGGCCAGTCGGTCGGTCGTGACGCCGTTGAGAATCATGTCTTTGCGAGTCGGACCCATGGGACGGAACGGTGCTTGCGAGATTCCCAGGTACCCGGGACCCGGCTCGTTGTAAGGACCATGCGTACACTGGTAACACATGCTAATAAAGGGAGGAGTAGTAGGGGTCGCCGCTCCTTGCAGCTTGGCTACTGCGGAACCGAATTGAGGCCAGCCACCGGTCGGTATGGGGCCACTGCGAGTGCGCCCGGTGTAACACTGGACAGCGTCGTGACCGCTCTGGGCATCGTTCAGCGAACGGATCACCGTGAACTTGTCCATCCGTTTGGCCATCATCGGCAGTAGTTCACCGATCTCGATTCCCGGCACGTTGGTTTCGATGGGACGCCAGGGACCGGCAACTTCACGCGGCGCTTCTGGCTTTAAGTCAAACATGTCCTGGTGAGGTGGGCCACCGACCAGGTAAATTAGGATAACCGACTTGGTCGATTTGTTGATGCCAGCGGCCGCCTCCGAGGCGAGTAACTGGGGAAGCGTGAGGCCAGCTGCACCGAGGCCGCCGATCTTTAAGAAATTGCGGCGCGATAGCCCGTCGCAAAATTGGTTTTCCCGGTCAACAGGATCGAAGACGGTAAGCATCTTGAACACCCTTCCTTAATTTGAAATCAGCCGTCCATTGCTGGCAATTGACTTTCTACAGTGTGAACCAGTATACCAGTCGGCAAAAAACGGTGCCAGTTTAAGTTTTTTGGGTGCGATCCCTAGCGATTGCGGGAAACTGCCGATTTTTGCAACCTTTGTAGGTCTTGCCGGACAGTTTTTAAGTTGCCGACGAGGATAAACAGCTCAAATTTATGGTTTCCGCTGGGGATGCCAGCTTGCTGGTTTCGTAGGCGAAACACGCAATTCCACTTAACTACTTGTTGCACAGGAAAACGAAATCGTCCGTAACCGATGCTCTCCAGAAGCGGACGTTTTTTTTCGGGAGTAAAGCACCCCATGGCAAAACGACCATCGGGGGTTGCCAGCACAACCGGTAGTGGTTGCTCGCCGGGGCCATCCGTGAGTGGTTCCAGTTGTGAATTAACGGGGTTGAATTTCCAGAAGCGAGAAAACTTTGCCGGCATGTATCCCGTAACCGCTTCGAAAACGGCAACGCGATGTTCTTCGGCAGGCGGCACTTGGAAGGTAACCTGATAGTGAATCACTTGCGGCATGTCCCGGTAACCGATTTCTACGCGCTTGGTCAGCAGGTGGTCCGAGAGATTCTGCTTGTTCTTGGCCAAGTTAGGCCCTGACTTATCACCAGGTGCCAGCCAGAAAGCCATCTGCGAGGTGCTTAGGAGCCAGTTTTTGCCAGTCGTCATTTTCAACAGCTTGCTGCTGGAGCGAGGCCCGGCACCATCACGACGTGAACCGGCCTCGGTAGGGTTGTAAGTTTCATTCTTAATGGTGGAACCGGCGTCAAAATTGGCTGCCGATTGGAGTTGGCGGCCATGATCGGCACTGTTGATAAATTCTTGGCCGTTCCAAGTTAGCGAATCGATCGCTCCTGCCAGCCGAGAGGTTGTCCGGATAACGATTTCGGATGAACCAGCCGCCGCCCGGATTACGACGTTTCCATCGGCGGGAGGACCTTGAGCCGTTGCCTGGCTTAGAAAGAGTAGCGTAGCCCAGAAAACAGCAGGCTTTGTAAGGTGAGTGTTTCGAGGATTCACAGGTAATCCAGTTGTTTGATTGATGCTCACGGGAGGATAGTGTATTCCACCCGGGCGAGCATCCAATATACTACATCTTATGTCACGCGTTACCTGTTACCTGGCGACCTTAGTTTTTCTTCTTGCTCCGCGGGTCGGACAAGCAGAGCCCGTTAATTTTAGTCGAGATGTTCGTCCCATCCTGGTCAGCAAATGCTTTGCCTGCCACGGGCCGGATGACAAAGCGCGGCAAGGTGAACTGCGACTGGATACCCTGGCTGGTGCTACGGCCAAGCGTGATCGGCGGCAGGCCATCGTGCCTGGTCGCAGTGTTCTCAGCGAACTGATGCGACGGATTGGTAGTGCGGATCCTGAAGTCCGGATGCCACCGCCAAATGCAGGTGCTGCGCTCTCCCAATCAGAGCAGGAGTTGTTAGGGCGTTGGATCGATGAGGGGGCCGATTACCGGGGGCACTGGGCCTTCGTGTCGCCGAAGCGTCCAGTCCCGCCGCGATTGAAAGAACAGGCAGATTGGCCAGAGAATCCAATCGACCATTTCGTGCTCGCTCGGCTGCAACAGAGGGGCTTACAGCCGGCGGCCAGGGCCGATCGTTATACGCTCGTACGGCGCTTGTACTTGGACTTAATTGGGTTGCCGCCGACCCCGGCGGAAGCCGATGCGTTTGTCCAGGATGGTGATCCCGAGGCTTATGAAAAGTTGGTTGATCGTCTGCTGAAAAGCCCATATTACGGCGAACGCTGGGCTCGCCGGTGGTTAGACCTGGCGCGTTACAGTGACACCAACGGTTATGAGAAGGACCGTCCTCGTTCGATTTGGCCCTACCGTGACTGGGTCATCAAGGCGCTCAATGACGATATGCCGTTTGATCAGTTTTCAATTGAACAACTGGCAGGTGACATGTTACCGAAGGCGACTGAAAGCCAGCGGGTGGCCACGGGTTTCCATCGCAATACGATGATCAATGAAGAGGGAGGGATTGATCCGCTCGAGTACCGCTTCTATGCCATGGTCGATCGCGTGGCAACCACAGGACTGGTTTGGATGGGGCTTACCGTTGGCTGTGCCCAGTGCCATTCGCACAAGTACGACCCGATTTCCCACAGCGACTATTACCGTTTCATGGCACTGATGAATAATGCCGAAGAACCGGACCTGAACGTGAAGCCGGTCGAGATACAGAAGGGGCGCGACCAACTTGAAGCTAAAATTAAGCAGTTGGAGCTGGCCTTGCCTGGTCAGTTTCCGCCCCGTGATGGGGACGATCCGACAGCAGAGAACCGCCGTTCTCACTTGGACGAAGAGTTTGCCGGTTGGCTGACGAAGGTTCAAAAAGAGGCGGTGGCCTGGAGCGTCATGCGGCCAGTTGAGTTAAAGACCAATTTGCCGAAACTGGAACTTCTCGCCGATGGTTCGATCTTTTCTCGCGGGGATGTGACCAAGCGAGATGTCTTTAAGCTGCGGTTTGACCTGGATAACCAATTCAGCAAACCAGTCACGGGGCTGCGCCTGGAAGTTATGCCCGATGAGCGATTGCCAGCCGGCGGTCCGGGCCGAGCCTTTTATGAAGGTCGCAAGGGGGATTTCTTCCTGAGCGAGTTGCGAGCGCGGCTCAATGACAGGCCGCTTGTTTTTTCAGAAGGTTCCCGCAGTTACGGCAAGCTCAGTGTGGGGAGCGGCAAGACGGATGCAAAAAATGTTTTCGATGGGGATGGCTCTACGGGCTGGTCAACGTCGGAACGACCCGGCGAGTCACATCAACTGGTGTTAAACTTTTCCCAGCCGCAGGTGTTGCGAGGTAAGTTCGAGATTGAGATGTTGTTTGAACGACATTTTGTTGCCAGCCTGGGAAGATTTCGCTTGTCGGCTGCATTCCAAGCTGGAGTCAAGGCCAGCCAGTATCCGGTAGCCATCGAAAGCCTGCTCTCCGCTGACGCTCAAAATTGGACAGCTGCCGAGCGGGCTGAAGTCAAAAGTTTTTATCTTTCAATCGCCCCGGAATTGGCAACCGCGAGAAAGCCGCTGGACCAGTTGCGTAAGAAGTTGCCTGCCTGGCCAACGACGCTGGTCCTGCAAGAGCGTGAGGCAGACAATCCGCGGCAAACGTTTCGGCATCACCGGGGAGAATACCTTAGTCGTCGCGAGCCAGTTCGAGCGGGGATCCCAGCTGTTTTTGACAATCGGCGATCAGGCAAGCCGGAAAACCGGCTAGAGTTGGCCAAGTGGCTTGTGAGTGATGCCAATCCACTGGTTGGACGGGTGGTGGTAAATCGTGTCTGGCAATCATTTTTTGGGGCAGGGTTGGTTCGAAGTAGTGGTGATTTTGGTACCCAGTCGGATCCACCGACGCATCCGGACCTCTTGGACTGGATGGCGACAGAATGGATGGCGCAGGGGTGGTCGATGAAAAAGCTGCATCGCTTGATTGTCCTGAGTGCGACGTACCAACAGAGTTCCCTGGTCACGCCTGAGGGGTTACGCAAGGACCCGGAGAATTACTGGTGGGCGAGAGGGCCCCGGTTTCGACTGGATGCGGAGGTGATTCGAGATGTAATGCTTCGCTCTAGCGGTTTACTTACGACTCGCTTGGGCGGGCCCAGCGTTTATCCACCACAGCCGGCCAGTGTCACGGCGCTGGCTTGGGGTAACACTAAGTGGAATACTTCGACAGGTGCCGATCGTTTTCGCCGCTCACTTTACACGTTCAATAAACGAACATCTCCGTTCGCTGCTTATACGATGTTTGACGGGCCGACCGGAGAAAACTGCATGGTGCGGCGCAACCGGAGTAACACACCGCTGCAGGCGCTGACTTTACTCAATGATGAGATGTTCCTGGAAATGGCACGTGCCATGGCTGCCCGGATCAAACAAGCGGAATTTGACACTGATGAAGAACGTTTGCGTTTGTTGTTTCGACAGTTGTTGACCAGGCCACCTTCTGCTGAAGAACTAGCGGTGATTGCTGCCTTTCGTGAGGCTCAGTTGAAGCGTTTGCAAAGCGGTCAGTTGGATGCTGCCAAGATTAGCGGAACCAAGAAGTCGGATGTGCAGCTGGCTTCCTGGGTCATGGTAGCTCGTAGCTTGATGAACCTGGATGAGACCATTACGCGACACTAATTGATTTGCTCCAGAGATGATGGGTATTGATGGCATGAACCATGAACGGCTGATAGCAAGTACTCGGCGACATTTTTTCCGAGATTGTGGCCTGGGGATTGGGAAGATTGCTTGCGCTTCATTGCTGGCCGGTGACCTGGCCAGTTCCCGGCAGCTGGCCGCAGCGGAGGGGGAGAACCCGACGGCTCCTAAGAAGCCGCACTTCAAGCCACGTGCGAAACGCGTGATTTATTTATTTATGGCTGGGGCACCGAGCCAGTTGGAATTGTTTGACAACAAGCCAAAGCTGGCAGAGTTGGAAGGGAAGCCGATTCCGCCCTCGGTCGTCAAGGGACAGCGTTATGCATTCATCCAGCCCGATGCAGCCGTTCTGGGGCCGCGCTTTGGTTTTGCCAGGCATGGCAAGTCAGGAGCCGAAATCTCCGAAATGCTGCCCCATTTGTCGAAGGTCGTTGATGAGTTGGCCATCGTTCGGTCGGTCCATACCGATCTCTTTAACCACTCTCCTGCTCAGTTGTTCGTCAACACGGGTAGTGGTATTCCGGGTCGTCCCAGCATGGGTTCCTGGCTCAGTTACGGAATTGGCAGCGAGGCTAATGACTTGCCGTCGTTTGTAGTCTTGAAGAGTGGAGGTAGCGTTAGCGGCGGGGCTTCCATGTGGAGCAGTGGATTTTTGCCGTCGGTACACCAGGGAGTACCATTCCGAAGCCAGGGAGATCCGATCTTGCACGTGGCCAATCCGGTGGGTTACGACAAGCAGAGTCAACGTGATTCGCTCGATCTGATCCGTCAACTCAATCAACGGCAACTGGCAGCCGTTGGTGATCCGGAAATTGCTACCCGCATTAATGCCTACGAGATGGCTTACCGGATGCAGTCTCGGGCACCGGAGTTAATGGACCTGTCGCAGGAAGACCAGGCTACGCTGGACCGCTATGGTGTGAAGCGTGACAAGCCGGCGGCCAGCTT
>CAZXJC010000198.1:0-2923 GCA_964640885.1 uncultured Pirellulaceae bacterium
GACATCGGGACCCATCCAGTCGCAGCGGGGACGCCAGAAATTCCCCGTCCTGCGCGATGGCAAAACCTCTCTGACCATGAGCGGTCGCCATATCGAACCGGGTGCCACCCTGTTTGTAGACGGTAGGCGGGCCAGCGGAACCGTCGAAATCGACAAGGGAACCGTCACGGTAGAACTCTCTCGTGCACCAACCCCTGGAATGCGTCTGTTGCAGGTAAGAAACCCAGGTGGCTTATTCAGTAATGACTTTATTTTCTACGTCGCTGGCACACAGATCGCAAAACCATCCGGCCCGTTGGGAACCTGGCAACTGTCTGTTGAAAGCAAGAGCCGACCGGACCGGGACCACCAGTATACGATCCGCATCTCACGCGAGGGCGACAAACTAGTTGGCTTTTATCGGGAATCCGAATCACGCAAGTACAGGATTCCAAACGTCACCCTAAAAGGAAAAACACTCACTTTCCAGGTTCCTCGCGAGGACCTGGTACTGGCCTACCAGGGAACGCTCAGCGATAACGCAATCACTGGCACAATGGAATACCGGCGGCCCAACCGCACTCCGAGCAGCCGACAGTTTTCCGCCACCCGCCGAACGCTCAACCCCTCAGGCACTTGGCGACTGCTAGTCGAAAGCAAGAGCCGCCCGGACCGCGACCACGAGTACACGATTCGCGTAGCTCGTGAAGAGGGTAAGCTAGTCGGCTACTATGCTGGCTCCGACCGCAAGGAAGTCAAAGTCCCTGAACTCAGCATGACTGGCAGTGCAATTTCCTTCTCCGTTCCCCGGGGTGAGACCACGCAGGCCTACCAGGGAACAATTACGGACGATTTCATCACTGGCAAGATGGAATACCAGTTCTCGGACCGCGAGCCCCGCAAACGCAGCTTCACCGCTACCCGTGAAAGGCAATAAAGCCGAGACCTCGCGCCATCACTGTTCACTTACCAGAGAACCAACTGAATTCCCGTGGCACATCGCATTCCAACCTCCGCAGTCTCCCAGGAAACTCGTTTACCGATGGCAAGCAAAGTGATTGCCAGCTATCTCCTCTGCTTACTGCTGCTATGGCCCACCCTCGGCCAGACAAAACAACCTAAAGAAAACGTTCTTGCCGGACGCAATAGCGAAGTCCCTTTCTGCTACCTGTCAGGAGCGACCAGGCGTTGGCCAATTCTAAGGAACAAACTGGCACCCGGCCAATTGCTTACCCTAACCGCCCGACGTGGCGAGAAAATCCTGGGCCGCGGACCAACACTATCTGTCGAATCAATCAAGGTGAACATCGCTGCCAACGGATTCCTGCAAGTAAGTGCCGCCGAAAAGGCTACCAGCGAGTTGCGTATCGACCTGGTCGTCAGTCGAGATGGCAAAACGGAGGAGCAGCAACAGATATCCTTGCGCCCGGCACCGCCAGCACGCCCCATTTCTTACGTGGCCGACCTGGTCGATGACCTCATCCGCATTTATTGGGACGCCAAGTCGCGACGTTTCCGACCACTCACCAAGGCTGGCTTTGATCAATATTTCCGCCGCCTGCAAGCCCAGGTGATCACTCGACTAATCGTTTGGCAAAGCGCGTTTCCACTGATCGCCGATGCAACCAATTACCGACCGCAAGACTGGCAACGTTTCGAACACCAGGCCCGAGCAATCCTCGATTCCCACGAACTTGGCGAGAATATGCGTCAAACCGCTGGACTCAAGAACTACCAGTGGTTGGGCTTGCTGATGAAACTGCGACTCGACCGCGAATTTGACCGCCTGTTCACTCAAAGTGCACGCGACCACCAAATCCAATTGACCGCCAGCTACCGGCCATTCGAAGCCGCCCTAACAAAATACTATGACATCCCTTGTTTCGACATCAGCGGTGACTACCTCTGGAACTTTCTCCCTGCTGCATCGCCGACCGTTAACTACCAACCAGACAAGGTCGGCTTTGCACACTACCGGCAAATCCTGAGGCGCATGAAAAAGGAGCCTGCCGCAGCCCTAGCTCGTGTCGAGATCGGTGGAATCACCGACCTCGCCGCACTTGCAGCCCGACTTACCGAGGGAAAGAAAGATATTGAGCTTGTCGCTTCACCGGTGCCACCGATTGATCTCACCTCTTTTGTCCTGGTCCGACACGGCCCTGAACAATTCAAACTAGCAACCTACGGCAGCATTCGTGAACGGGCAGAATCCAAGTTCCAACAATTAAACAATGCACGCTTTCGTGTCGTCGACCAGAAACTGATCATCGACCAGTTTCAGTTGCCCACCTCTTCCCGCTACCTCTGGTTGCGAGCAACGAGTGACTATGGCAAGAAGGTCGTCATGCCAGTGATCCCCAACCTGACGCTACGGGCTTCCGCCGGCAATCGACTAGGACGCGTCAATGTGTATACCGCATTGTCTGGCAATGACGCCGATGCGCGTTTAAGCCAGGTAGCCGGCATCACAGCCGGCGGGCGGTTTCGGACCGAGTTCCAGGCAATCGAATCCAGCATCGACTACTTTCGAAAACAAAAACGGACCTCTTGGCAACTCGGCGAAGGAATCCTCGTGATCGATCAGGGGGACCCCTGGTCCGTCGAAATGCTAGATTTCAACCAGGCCACCACTCGCAAGTTGGCTGTTAACGAATTAAAGACGATCCTCAAGCACGAAGCTTTCGACGAAATCTTTATCAACACCCGCTCTCACACCCAGCTGTCCGGATCGACTGGCGACGGCGTCGACGGCATCCAAACGATGGCGCACTACCGGGTAGGCGGCAAAAACTATTTCCACTACGGCATCGATCGTGCCTTCGGCCCGATCGCAATGGCTTCAAACCGACAGATCCAGGATCTTCCGGTCGAGCAGATCACAACTTGGCAGCGAGGCGAAAGGCAGGGTCCGTGCCAGACGGCTGCCAGCCCGTTCGCCAGGCGT
>CAZXJC010000199.1:0-6646 GCA_964640885.1 uncultured Pirellulaceae bacterium
TTTTAGCTTGCGAGCGAAAAACGAACCCCATTTCTGTTGCCGCCTGAAGGTTCGTTGCTTAAAGTATTGAGTAACAGATCAAGCCCTGTCGATATTAGTAGGGTAGGCGTTTGAGCAGTAGCTGCTATTAGGATAGACCAACGAGAGAGGATTTTTGGATGGGCTGTCGAAAGAACCCTTGTTCACATCCGGGAGTTTCACGCCGCACGGCAATTCAGGCTGGTGCTGTCAGTATCCTGGGGTTGGGGATGAATCATTTGAATGCCCTGCGAGCGGCTCCCGTGACAGATGCTGTCGGGCAGTCACAGCCGCGTGCTAAGTCGGTGATTTATATCTTTCTTTCCGGTGGCCTGGCGCAGCAGGATAGCTTTGATATGAAGCCGGACGCGCCGGAGAACGTGCGTGGTGACTTTAAGCCGATTGCTACCAAGACGCCCGGCATTGAAATTTGCGAACATTTGCCGATGCTGGCCCAGCGGAGTAACCTCTGGGCCCTTTGTCGCTCGCTAACCCATCCCTGGAACGAACATTCCCAGGGGCATCATATTATGCTTACGGGGCGATCAGAGTTGCCGCCAGGTTTTAGTGGCAGCGCGCCGAAGCCGACAGATTGGCCATGTATCGCCTCGATCGCTAATGCGGTCACGCAACCTCAAAACAACTTGCCTCCTGCAGTTGTATTGCCGAACCGACTTGTGCACAGTAGTGGTCGTGTGATTCCCGGTCAGTTCGCCGGAAAGATGGGGGAACGATATGACCCCTGGTTTATTGATGCGGCACCCTTCCACAAAACATCTTATGGGGCATTTCCAGAGTACAAGTTCGATCACCAGGACCGGGGGAATGGAGATGACCGTGTCTTCCAGGCACCGAATTTACAGTTGCCTCATGGAATGCTCCGCCAACGCATGGACGGTCGCTTGCAACTGCGGGATGTCTTGGCCAGCCAGCGCGGCCAGTTGGACCAGGCTGCCGCTACCGAGAAGTTCGACCGATTTCGTCAGTCCGCGGTTTCAATGCTGGTCGATCCAAAAGTACAGCAGGCATTCGATGTGACGCACGCCGAGGATAAGATCCAGGATCGCTATGGGCGCAATTGCTTTGGCTGGTCCCTGCTGATGGCGCGACGCCTGGTATCTGCGGGTGTTAACCTGGTGCAGGTCAACTTGGGGAATGACGAGGCTTGGGATACCCACGGTAATGCGTTTCCGCACCTCAAGGACAAACTGTTTCCTCCTACGGATCGCGCTGTCTCAGCGCTGTTGGATGATCTCCACGAGAGTGGTGAACTGGATGATACGCTCATCGTGATGGCCGGTGAATTCGGCCGCACGCCTGAGATCACACTGCTTCCCAAGCACTACAAGTTGCCCGGTCGTGATCATTGGGGTGCCGTGCAGACTGTTTTCTTTGCTGGCGGTGGTATCCAAGGAGGTACGGTCGTAGGACGCTCCGATAGTCGTGGTGGTTACCCGGCGGACAACCCGCAACGTCCTGAAAATATGGCAGCCACTATCTATGAAGCCCTGGGGATTCCGCGCACTGCTGCCTGGCACGATGCGCTCGACCGACCCCACCATATCTATCACGGGGCGCCGATTCCTGGGCTAACCTAGTGGCCCTTTCCTTGACTGCACAAGCGACGCTCCGTCGCTATACTGATCCCAGTGCGATTAACGGTTGAGATGCTCAATGGGAGGTGCATAGTTGATGCGATCCATGATGTTCCAAGTCGTTGCAGGGGTTTGTCTGCTGGGGCTCAGCGGCCAACTGGTCTTGGCACAGGCGACGGCCAAGCCCGCCAAGAAGCGACCGCCATTCAAATGGGTCAATAAGATGCCCAAAGGTGACTTCCCCGGAGTCCACCACAAGACGTTTGTCAGTCCGTCGATGAAAATACCGGTCGGATATTGTATTTACTTGCCACCGCAGTATGGCGATTCTAAACAACCGTCACGTCGTTACCCGGTGGTCTACTACCTGCACGGGGGACGACCTGGCAGTGAAACCAAGAGTATCCGGCTCTCGCCCGTGATTGACAGAGCGATTCGAGACCGGAAGGTGCCGCCAATGATTTACGTCTTTGTAAACGGTGGTGAAGTGAGCCACTACAATTACCCCGAGAAGAAATCGATGGGTGAAGACGTTTTCGTTAAGGAACTGATACCGCACGTGGACGCCACCTACCGGACGATTGCCAGTCGGCCAGGACGGGGGCTGGAAGGATTTTCCCAGGGCGGCCGTGGTACGACTCGGATCATGTTTAAACATCCGCACTTGTTTGGCTCTGCCGCACCCGGCGGTGCTGGGCATGCCACGGAGAAAAGGATTTCCGAGAGTGAAGGCCGTGAGAGCGAGACATTGAAATTTGCAGCCGGTTACAACACGTATGATCTGGCTCGCAAGTATGCGGCCAATCCCCGGCCACCACTAAAAATCCTGATTCACGTCGGCACCAAGGGATTTAATTACCAGAACAATTTGGCCTACATGAAATTCCTGGATCAACTGAAGATTCCCTACCAGAAACTGATCGTACCGGAAGCGCCGCATAGTGCGATGATTATCTACCAGAAAGCGGGGTTACGGATCATGAAGTTTCACGCGGAAAATTTTCGCGCTGCTACGAAGGCCAACCGCTGACCTTAAGTCTGCAGCCAGGCTCACTAGGCTGCTTTTTGACGCAGGCCCTCGATCCGGCCACGCCACTTGGATTCGCGCAAGTGGGCTAGCGTGATGGTCGGGGAATCGGTCTCTTGGGGTTCTTCAGCCGGTGCCGAACGCCGAGCCCATTGCCAGCCTGCATACGCCTTGATTTTCAGTAAGGGGCGCAGCGGTGAAGATCGGTGAAGCTGACCCCAGCCGACGCCATGCCGATAAGCTCGGTCAATCGCCCATGCCGGGGAACAGCGTGACTCGGGAACATAATGGGCCAGTCGCATCTCGGGGACATACCAGGGTTGAAACCCCTGTTTCTTCAGGCGACCTTGGAACTCGGTTTCGTCGCCGGTACTGTCGGCGGTTGACCCCGGGCCAATCGTCGGATCAAAACCGTTCAGTGTCCGCAAGTCATCCCGGTAGACGGCCCAGTTGAAACCAATGAACCGACCACGGGATAGCGGCGTGGGAGCCTCGTAAGGATGAGACCAGCCACGTGCTGAATAAGGTAGCCATGGCAATAGCCAAGCTGCTGGAGCCGAGTCGTAATCTACGTCAAAGGGGCCGCCAAAGTAACTGTTGCGCGGAGCAGTCGCAGCAGCTGCAGCCAGGGCGGTTAAGGTCTGCGGGTAAAAGCGTACGTCGTCATCGGTCATGTAGACCAGGCTATCCGGGATATGGGACAGCCCGAGATTCAGCGAGGCAGGTTTGCTGGCTTCTGCCGAATAGAGGTAATGCAGAGGAAGTTGCGAAGAAAAATCTGCGACGATCTGCTCCACGCCCTCGGGAATACCGTTTTCTACTACCCAAATACCTTCAAAACGGTCTGGTTTCTCAGTCGTGACTAATGCTTCCAGTGTCCGTCGCACCAACTCTGGACGCTGAGCCGTCGCGAAAAGTATGCTGATCGGAACTGACATTCTGGTTTCCCATGGCGGCGAAACTGAGCGTGCCGCATAATGTAATTACCGCAGCGACGATACTACGCTAGGGAAAATCTGTAAATGCCAATCTGCTGGCAGTTTAGGTTCCCTGCAACGAGGTGAGAAGAGAACGCTGCGACTACCCATGGAATGAGTAACCAGTTTCCCGGGAGTTTTTTATGACGGTCTTTTACCATGAGTCATTACCGGTGCACACGGTCCCCAGGATCCAGACACGGATTCTCGTCGGAGACTCCAGTGACGCAGCTGCAACTACCATCTGGGAACAATGGATTGATCCGGGAGGCCATATTCCTTTGCATTATCATGAGGTAGAGGAAGTGTTGATACTGTTAGCCGGGGCGGTTGAGCTGGTGATGGGAGACCAGCAAGAGACGGTACGAGCACCTGCTACGATTCTCGTGGCACCGCAGCTGGTGCATGGGCTGCAGCATGTGGGGTCTGAGCAAGTTCATTTGCTAGCGATGTTTCCCAAGAAATCGCCTCAGATATTTGATCCGGCGGGGGAGTTACGGCCTTTGCCGTGGGAAGATTTGTCGTCTGGCGAGCCGACCTAAGCAGGCGGCTTCGTGTGGTTGTTAAACGCTAGCGTCCTCGCGATTCTGGGTCCAGAATTGTGCTGGCATCATTAGGGCGAATCCAGTATCGTGCCGAGACTTGAAAGCGATCAATTAATTCTCTCTCCGGAGTTTTCCGCGCATGGATGCAGTAGTTCGCCGCTTGGGTTATTGGTTATTGGCTATCGGCCTCCTCTCATTTTTCGCGGATAGCTTGTGTTATGCGGCTCCGCAGCAGGTTGCTGATGCGTCCGAGAGCGAGGATCAATCGGCCGACAATGAAGAGGACGCGGGCGTGGAGGACGTGGTTGGTTCGCTGGTGACGATGGCAACCTTGCGTGCTTACTCTTACGGTGCTCTCAAGGGGATCCTGATTCTGGGCTGTTTTTGGTTAGTTGGGGTCATCTTGTTCCGGGTTGTTTGCCGTGTTGGTCGAGCTCGTCACGTTGACGAAGGATTGGCTGAATTCCTGGGTCGGGTGATCAAAGTGGCGGCCTTGATTGTGGGTGCGATTACTGCGCTGAGTGAGATGGGGATTGATGTTGGTGCGCTGGTAGCAGGCCTTGGTTTGACCGGTTTCGCCTTTGGATTTGCTTTTAAGGACATCATTTCCAACGTGTTAGCTGGTGTGTTGATCATTATCTACAAGCCGTTCCAGGTAGGTGATCAGATTAAGATCAAGGCTTACTCGGGTAACGTTGTTTCCATCGACTTGCGATACACCGTGCTGAACACGGATGGGGACATGGTGTACGTGCCGAATTCACTACTCTTTACAGACGCGATTATCGTTCAGAATACATCGCCGTCCGTCGAGACAGCTGCCACCGAGGGATAGTTGCCTGGACCTGTAGGCGACTTTAGCCCAGCAGGGTTTGCATCAAGTTACGAGTTCCCAGAGGTCTCGCACTGACAAAGACTTCGCCGGCGGCAAATCCCGAGGCCAGGCCGTTAGTGACAGCCGCCGCTCGTACGCGTTCGAAGACATGGGCTTTTTCGGGCGGAAACTGGGTCTGGTAGCAGCGAATCGATTCGAGTTTGGTTTCCAGGGTCTCGGTAATATCGGCTGTAATGTGACTGGGGAATCCTTGTAGCGTGGCCGGTTCGAATGCCAGGCGGAAATATAACTGGGTCGTTATTTTATGTACGGGTAAGTCATCAAAGTGTTCCGGCCACTTGGTTAGCTGAGAGTAGAAGATGCCTGCGTCGGTGATTTGCATTGCTTGCCAGTGATCGGGAGAGGCTTGCGGTGTTTTGTCGCCGAAACCGATTACGACCTTGGGGCGATATTTGCGAAATTCCTTAGCGAGGGCAACGCGGGCCTCAAAACAGTCAAAGAGGCGACGGTTAGGCAGGTCCAGGGTAACACGTGTTTGGATGCCGAGTACTTCGGCAGCCTGCCGAGCTTCTTCCAGCCGTACTTCGGGCCCTGGCGAGAGGGGTGTTGGTTCACCGTCGGTGAGATCGATGATACCGACCTGGTAACCTTGTTGCACGAGTCGTGCCAGTGTTCCGCCGCAGGCGATCTCCACATCGTCAGGATGGGCTCCCACGGCGATCACGTCGAGTTCAGGATAATCTAGCATCAGGAGTTTCCTGCATATAGGCTTGGCTGGCTAAGGTCAAGGAAAAGCCGCGAGCTATCATGTTAGACAGCCCGCGGCTAAAAGTTCGTCCATTAAACCGGTAATTACTTAGGCCTTCAAAGCGTTGGTGGTGCCGGGCCTGGGGATTGGATAATTCCCTTCGGCATCCGGTTTAACCGGTGCTTCACCTTCGTAATTTTTCAAGGCGTCCACGTCGGCCAGTTTATGGGGTGAATTGATGGCATCATCCCACTTGACCATTTTGCCTGAGTAGGTCGCCATGCGGCCGAGAATCGATGTCATGGTACTCTTGGCACCGTAGTCGGCTTCATTGGGTATTCTGCCGGCACGCAGTTCACGGAACAGGTCATGATGTTCTTCCTGGTGACCACCCCGTTTGCCCTTGGTACGCCAGATCATTTCACCCTGGCTGTTGTAAATTTTGCCACCACCGATGTCGGCGTAACCTTTGCTGCCGTGGGCGTGTTCGGAGACACTGTTCCAGCAGTTGCGGATATGGCGGCACTGGCTAAAGAGCTTCGATCCGTCCCCGTAGGTGTATTCTACGAAGTGATGATCGAAGATTTGGCCATGGTCCTTGCCGTCACGTACTTCCCGTCCCCCCTGCCCTTGAGCGGAAACCGGGAAACCATCTTTCAGCCAGTTAATGACGTCCAGGTTATGAATGTGTTGTTCGTCAATGTGATCGCCACAAAGCCAGTTGAAGTAATACCAGATACGCATCTGGTATTCCAGTTCGGTTTGGCTTTCCTGTCGCGGACGGACCCAAACGCCACCACCATTCCAGTAGGCTCGCGTTAAGTTAATGTCGCCGATGGCGCCACCCTGCAGTTGGGCGATTGTTTCTTTGTAAGCAACTTCGTGTCGACGCTGCAGGCCG
>CAZXJC010000200.1:0-3745 GCA_964640885.1 uncultured Pirellulaceae bacterium
TGTACTGGTAAAGATTGCCACTATTTACATTCAGGTTGGGGTAGTCTTTGATTAGCTTTTTTTGTTCGTCCGTTTGCTTGTCACCGGCGGTTACCTTGGCCAGCCTGAGCTTGGCTTGTAGTGGTTTGTCGTAACGATTGAATTCCTTTTCTAACGCGATCTTGATGAAGTTGGTTTCTTTTTCGTTGCGTTCTTTTTCCAGGACAGCTGCTTCCTGTAGTACCTTTGTGCGTTCTGCTACGTCTTTGTCGGTGTACAGAGACAACTTGCGGTTGCCGGGTGTACGCCATTTTTTCCAGTCGAAGGTGGGTTCAAAGACAGCTCGGATGCGATGGTAGTCATCATGTGAAATAGGGTCGTAACGGTGATCATGGCACTGGGCACAACCAACCGAGACGCCCAATAGCGAGGAGCTGACAATCTTGATCGTGTCGGCCAGCATTTGGTTTCGCGATACGTCGTTGTTACTACTGTCGGTGCCATCAACCGCCATGCGGAGAAAGCCGGTGGCAGTGAGCTTGCGGATATTGTCCTCAGACATGTTCTTGAACGGAGGTTTGACCATCTCGTCCCCAGCCACCTGCTCCTGGATGAACTGATTAAATGGCAGGTTGTCGTTAAAGGATTGGATCACGTAGTCACGGTACTTGTAAGCGTACGTCCGCACCGGATCAGCATTACTGTAACCTTCCGAATCGGCATAGCCAGCAACGTCCAACCAGTGTCGTCCCCACCGTTCACCGTAGTGTTTGGATTCCAAGACTTTGTCGACCAGGCGTTCGTAGGCATCCGGTCGTTCGTCTGCGAGAAACGTTTTGATTTGTTCGCCGGTCGGTGGCAGGCCCAGCAGATCCAGGTAGACGCGTTTGATCAGCGTGAGGCGGTCGGCATCCGGGGCAAACATTAATTGCTTTTCCTGCATCCGCTTTAGCAGGAAAGCGTCGATTGGATTACGCACGCGATTGGCGTCTTTTACACTGGGTTCAGCTGGTTTCGTAATAGGTTGAAAGGCCCAGTAAGCACGCTCTTCCTCCGTAATCCCCAGCCCATCGGCAATCGTTTCTGGTTCCGGTCGCGCCGTTGGTGCTCCCTGGGAAATCCAGCGCTCAAGGATTTCAATTTGATCGTCTGGAACCCGAGCGTCGCCCGGTGGCATCTCGCCAGCTCGCAATCGTTGTAGCAGCAAGCTTTCCTGGGGTTTGCCCGCTACGATCGCCGGACCTGTCTCTCCGCCACGGACCATGAAGCGCTGCAAACGTAAGTCCAGCTTCCCCTTCTTTTCCTTCGTTGCGCCGTGGCAATCAAAACAGTGCGCCCGAAAGATGGGACGGATATCACGTTCGTACGTGAGCGGCTTGTCTTCAGCTGCCACCCATATCGGAAACGCAATGAGCAGCAGGGCCAGCAAAACAGATCGTTGGGGAGGGTGAGCCATGAATGCTTCAGGTTGGGTTGGAGTGTTTTGGGAAGGACTGGCCACTGGCCCCGCCGTACGGTTGGCAAGTGGCCTCAATAAATCCATTTTATCTCACCTTTTTTGCTGAAACAACGTCTATCAGCAGCGCAGCGTAGTAGCTAACAGGTGAGAAGAGAGAGGCGACGGCAGAACTAGCCTTTTTTCCGTTTCGGTTGGAAACGAGCCTTGGGGTCGTAACGTGGATTTTTTTCGGTCGGTACCGGTGCTTTGACCTCCTTTTGCCACGTTTGCAGCATTTGGTGCAGTTCCCGGGTCTTCTCCGGCATCTTCTGGGCCAGGTTGTTTTTTTCGCCCAGGTCATTTTTTAGATGATACAACTCGAGCGTGTTGTCCTCGAAAAATTCAATCAGTTTCCAGTCTCCCATCCGAATGGCACCTGCTGGCGTTGTCCGAAATGGGCCGTGGCGTGGCGTATAGCCCTGCAGGTAACACGGGAAGTGCCAGAACAAAGCAGGACGATTCAAGCTGGCCGTACTCTCCTTCAGCAGTGGTACCAGGCTCTGGCCGTCCAGCAAATAATCTTTTGGCTTTGCCGAGCCGGTCGCTTCCAGCAGCGTTGGGTAAAGGTCAACACCGATTACCGGTTCATCCGACGTGCTGCCGGAACTGGTAACTCCTGGCCACTTGATGACTAGCGGCTCACGGATTCCTCCCTCGTAGAGCATTCCCTTTGAGCCGCGCAACGGTGCGTTGGAAGTGACTCCACCATGCCCACCATTGTCGGAGAAGAAAATCACAATCGTTTTTTCAGTTAGCTTCAGTGCCTCCAGTTTGCCAAGTACGGCACCAATACTGTCATCCATGCTTTCGATCATGGCAGCGTAGGAGGCGTTCTTGTGTCCCCCCACGGGCTGCTTGGCCTTGTACTTGGCAGCCAGGCTCTTCTTGGCTTGGATCGGAGTATGGACTGCGTAATGGGTGAGGTAGAGAAAAAAAGGTTTGTCTTTGTTGGTCTCGATAAACTGGCAGGCTTCCTGGCCCAACCGATCGGTGAGGTATTCCCCCTTTGTTTCCGTGACCAGGTTTGGATACTTGTAGGGACTGTGGTAGCCGCCGCCACTGGGGCTGCCCCATTCACGCCCGGCAATGTTGACATCAAATCCCTGGGTAGTGGGATCCTTACCCAAGTGCCACTTGCCCATCGTGGCCGTGGTATATCCGTTTGCCTGTAGTGCTTCGCCGATCGTAATAAACCGGTCTGCCAGGGTAGTCGTGTTCTTGGTCGGCTCCAGCTTGCGGAACTGGGCATTACCCCGCTTCGAATCTCCGACCGTAAAAACACCATGACGTGGCGTGTACTGGCCACTCATCAGGCAAGCCCGACTCGGTGCGCAATTGGGCGCATTGGCGTAAGCACTGCGAAAAACCATCCCCTCACTGGCCAGGCGATCGACGTGAGGCGTTTCGTAGTACTTGCTTCCCATGAAGCTGACGTCGGTCCAGCCCAGATCGTCGATCAGGAAGAAGACGACATTCGGCCGCTCGGCCGCCGGCGCAACCGTTCCCAGGCAGCAACTGGCAATCAGTCCCAGCAGCAGCGCGGGGAAATACCGATGGTAATCAGTGGCTGATCGCATGGCTTAATTTCGTCAACGGCCTGGTCAGGCAAAAAGCGTCCTAGGGGCGATCTGTTGATTCAGGTAGCTCCAGTTCCGAGGGATCTGCTGGTACTTCATCAAATTCTGTCCCAGGACCAAAATCCCCGGGTCCTGGTCCGAACATGGTGGCAAATGACATGGCCGTGTCTACCGCTTTCTGGAGATCTTCTTGAGCCATCTTGAGGACGACAGAAACGCGTCTCTCGTTGTTGTTGATGCTCAATCCATTGAACAGGGCATTGCCTAATTCGGCAATTGGGTTTCCTTCACCCGGCATGGCGGCCAGGCTTTCCTGACCTTGCTTCTTGGTGTTTTCCAGTTCCGTGGTCAAGTCCGCAGCCGTCTCGCTATTGCTGATGTTCATGTTGACTTGCAGGAATGTCTCGCTACTGAGATTGATAGCTATGGAGACGGCGTCAATATCCTTGGCCATGCTGGCGTTTCCGGCTAGTCCGGCCGGGATTCCGCCAATTGGCAGTCGGCCTAGCTCCAGGGCATCTTCCAGCCCCAAGTCCCTGATGGCGTCACACACCAGCGCCACGACGGAAATGTCATTGGTGCTTTCCAGGTTTGCCAGTTCCTTGGAAAGTGCCGACTCGGAATTACCGGTTGCCAGGATCTTCTTCAGATGAGGTTCTTCAGCCAGCAACATGGTAGTCTTGCTGAGAAC
>CAZXJC010000201.1:0-2952 GCA_964640885.1 uncultured Pirellulaceae bacterium
AAGCTGCTCGATTTCGGACTCGCTACCTCACGCCAGTCGCTGGAACTGAGCGATGAAACCATGAGTGCCGTCGATCTCCAGACCAAGGTCGGTACCATCATGGGCACGGTCGGCTACATGTCCCCCGAACAGGTTCGAGGGACACCTTCCGACCAGCGCAGTGATATTTTTTCGTTTGGCGTTGTACTCTACGAAATGCTCACGGGCGAACGCGCTTTCAAACGTAACAGTGCGATCGAAACAATGAGCGCCATCCTCAACGACCGGGTTCCCGAAATCAAACGGGACACCCTGCCGAACGATGACCCGCTGTTTGCAGTCACCCAGAAATGCCTGGAAAAGTCCGCCGAGGCGCGCTACCAGGATTTTTCTGAAGTGATGGACGCGCTCGACGCGTCCAAGCCATCACCAGCGACTGCAACTCCTGCGTCAAGTCCGGTCAAATGGCTTACGATGGCGGCTGGACTTGCCCTGCTGGTGACGCTGGCTATTGTTTTCGGGCGTTCATCGGCTCCAACCACGCCAGGTGAGGCAACGCCCCAGGCAGAAGCCGCCACGACAAAAGGTGGCCCTGCGCTCGAACCCGCTGCCATCGATGAAGCTACGGCCCGGCGGGAGTTGCTTCCCCAACTGGTCCAACTCGCCGCACGCGGCCGCCATTCCGAGGCCTACCAAATCGCGATGCAGGTCCAGGCTTTCCTGCAAGACGATCTCCTTTTCCAGGATGCCTGGCAGAAAATCACGCAGGAACACAGTCTGACCACCGACCCCTCAGGGGCAACGGTGTTCTATGGTGAGTACGGCGCCGACGCTGCGACTTTCCAGGAACTAGGCGCCACCCCAATCACCGACGTGCGCCTGCCGACCACGCCTAAAAGCTTCCTGCTCAAAAAGGAGGGGTATCACGACACGATCTTGACCACCGACAGCAACCATTATTTCAAGCAGGTGAAGGCACATCGGGTACTCAACAAGATCGGTAGCATTCCCGATGGCATGATTCACGTTACGGAAGGAACCGCTTTCCCATTTACCGGAATGACGTTTGCCGTAACATCCCGCCCCGTCGGTGCCTTCCTGATGGACCGATACGAAGTCACAAACGGTGAGTACCAGGCATTTGTCGACAGCGGAGCCTATCAGGATGAAAAACTTTGGACCGATACCTTCCTGCAAAACGGTCGTGAACTCCCTGTCGCTGAGGCATTAAAGCTACTAGTGGATTCCACCGGCCGGCCGGGACCGTCCACCTGGAAAGTGGGGCGGTTCCCGCGCGGCGAGGAGAACCACCCGGTCCAGGGAGTGAGCTGGTACGAAGCCCGGGCGTATGCCCGCTCCGTCGGCAAAGAACTACCCACCGTCTACCATTGCTCGCGTGCCAATCCCAGCATCATGGGCGTTAACGTGATGACCCGGATGATTTCGCTCAGCAATATCAATACCGGCGAGTACGCAGAGGTCGGCAGTAATCGCGGTGTCTCTCCTTTCGGCATCCACGACCTTTGTGGCAACGTCTCCGAGTGGGTCTCCAACGCGGTCGGAACCCAACGCATGTCTTTGGGGGGCTCCGCCGAACAACAAGCCTATTTCTTCAACCTTGCAAACCCCGTGGAACCACTCGACCGTTCGCGTCATCACGGCTTTCGCTGCGTACAATTTCACACTCCGCCAACCGAAGATCTGCTAGCCGATGTCGCGCTGCAATACCGTGATTACTCGGATGCCACCCCGGTTTCCGACGAGGTGTTTGCCGCCTACCGCAACCAATTCCAGTACGACGCCACGCCGCTCAATCCAGAATTGATTTACCGTCGCGACGAACCGCAGCACGAGTACGTCAAAGAGCGAGTGGAAATTGATGCCGCCTACGGCGATGAGCGGATCATCCTGCACATCCATCTACCGACCACCGCCCGGCCACCCTTCCAGACTCTCGTCTACTTCCACCACGCGGGGTCGATTAATCCCAGCCTGAGTGAAGAGAACGCAAATGGCGCGGATACTTTTTCCTTTGTCACGCAAAGCGGAAGAGCCTTCGTCGAACCGGTCCTCAAAGGCCAGTGGGAACGCAACGATGGGCTAAAGAGCTGGTCCCCCAACACTTCCCAACGCTACGCCGAGTTCCTGGTCAAGTGGATCCAGGATTACCGTCGCACCATCGATTACCTCACAACACGAGACGATATTGACGCGGGCCGCATCGGACACATCGGTGACAGTTGGGGTAGTTTTAACTTCCCCATCATCGGCGCTGTCGAACCCCGCATCAAACTTGGGCTCTGATATGTCGGCGGACTTTCCATGACGCCGGCACGCCCTGAAGTCGATCAAATCAGTTATGTCCATCGCGTCAAACAACCGACACTCTGGCTCGTGGGAGAATACGACCAGATCTTTCCTTTGGAACGGTCCTCTCGCCCTGCCTTCGAGTTGCTAGGCACACCTGACGACAAGAAAAAGCTGGTTGTCTATAGCTCCGGCCACACACTGCCCCCCAACGAGGTGATTCGCGAGTCCCTCGATTGGCTCGACCAGCATTTCGGGCCACCTGGCCCATAACTTCGCATCAACAAGAGCATTGGACGTGTTGTTCAACTCCACGGTCTTTATCGTGTTCTTCGCTGTGGTCGTGGGGCTCCACTACCTGCCGTTGGCCTGGCGGGTCAAGAAACTCAACCTGCTGTTGGCAAGCTACCTTTTCTATGCCGCCTGGAATCCGTTCTTCGTTGCACTGCTCTGGGTGTCTACCGTCGTTGACTGGATTGCCGCGCGGGCCATGGCTCGCGAAGAAAGGCCAGGTCACCGCCGCGCACTGCTCGGCCTGAGCCTGGCGGCCAACCTCGGGATGCTCGGCTATTTCAAGTACGGCGGACTGCTATCGGAAGCCTTTGCTACGCTTCTGCAACAGATCGGGATTGCGTACACCGCACCCGCGCTCGATATCATTCTCCC
>CAZXJC010000202.1:0-8151 GCA_964640885.1 uncultured Pirellulaceae bacterium
ACCTGGCGGACATTCCCAAACTGGGCATCGCCGGGACCGTCTCAACGACCATCCCAATTGGCTAATACCCGGACAAGCAAAAACGCAAGCGGGCCGCCTACTACGCGTCGGTCGCCTTCATGGATGAACAGGTCGGCAGAATCCTCGCTGAACTGGATCGACTGGGACTGCGGGACCAAACGGCTATCGTCTTTACCAGCGATCATGGCTACCACTTGGGCGAACATGGTTTTTGGCAGAAGAGCAACCTGCATGAAGAGGTCCTGCGAGTGCCACTGATCATGTCGGTTCCCGGCATGAAGACCGGCCGCAGCAAGTCGATCGTCGAACTGGTCGACATGTATCCCACGCTCTCGGAACTGGCTGGACTGAAAATTCCCAGTGGGGTGCAGGGAACAAGCCTGCTGCCCGTTCTCAAGGACCCACAGGCCACCGTTAAAGCGGGAGCCCTTTCTTTCAACAAGGGATACTCACTGCGCACCGACGACTGGCACTACATGCGATATAGCGACAAAACACTGGAACTGTATGACATGAACAAAGACCCGCAACAGTTTCACAACCTGGCCGGTAACTCGGAACAGGCGGAAACCGTGCAACGGCTCGAGGCGGCCCTCAAGGCCCGCCTTCAGGCTCACAAAATCAAAGCAGGCAAATGAGCCGCTATTCGGCTAGGGTCGACTGCGACCGGCCTCTTTGATTGACTCCAGCCGCTTCAGCATCATCTGCAGCTTCTCAGGCTGCTGCTTGACCAGGTTCTTCTTCTCATGCGGATCGTCCGCCAGGTTGTATAACTCGTACTTGCCCGGCCCTTTTTCATAGGTCAAATGTTTCATTGCCTTGGCAGTGGCAAAGGAGAGGACTTTCCAGTCACCGACGCGCAGCGCCAGGGTCGGCCCCTTGTTCGGCTGCTGAATCAAATGGTCTCGCCCCTTCGCATTCGCTTTTCCTAGCAAGGCGGGGAGTACATTGAAACTGTCCGGACAGGCTTTCGACGGCAGCGGCTGACCGACCAGGGCCGCCATGCTGGCTGCCAGGTCAACAGTGCAAACCATCTTGTCAGTCATGCCTGGTTTGATCGTTCCGGGCCAGCAGGTCAGAAACGGCGTCCGGGTGCCACCTTCATAGATGCTGTACTTGCCACCACGAAAACCACCAGAAGGGACATGTTTTCCCAGCTTGGTGATCGCCCCATCCTGGTAACCATCGTCCAGCACCGGGCCATTATCACTGCAGAAAACAATCAGTGTCTTCTCGGTCAGCTTCAAGCGATCAAGCGTTTTCACCAGTTCACCGACGCACCAGTCCAGTTGGACAATTGCATCACCACGGAAACCGAGCTTGGTAGCGCCGTGGAACCGTTCATGCGGCATCCGTGGCACGTGAATGTCGTGCGATGAGAAAAAGAGGAAGAACGGTTTGTCTTTCTTCGCTTCAATCCATTTGACAGATTGCTTGACCCACTCGTCGGCCAGGTCTTCGTCGCGCCAACGGGCCGCGTGACCACCAGTAAAATAACCAATCCGACCAATCCCGTTATGCACAGTGTGATTGTGCCCATGGCTCCAGTTCATCTTCAGCTTGGCCCGCACTTCCGGATCACGTCCAGTCGGATGATCGGGAGTCGGTTTTTGCCTGCCGACCCAGAGGGGATCCTTCGGATCCAGGTTGCGGACCCGGTGGTCCTCTACGTAGACGCTCGGCACCCGATCGTTGGTCGTCGGCAACAGGAAACAATGATCAAAACCAATCTCCAGCGGCCCTGGTTTCAATTCCCCGTTCCAGTTGGGAGCTGGCTTGGCTCCCAGGCCAAGATGCCATTTACCAATCACGGCGGTCTCGTAGCCGGATTTCTTGAGTAGTGAAGCGATCGTTTCAGTCCCAGGGGCAATCAAGGACGTGGCATTGGGCGGAGCAATGCCGGCACCAGGCTGACGAAAGGCGTACTTGCCCGTCAGGAATGAAAAACGAGTCGGTGTGCAGGTGGAAGCCGAACAGTATCCCTGGGTAAAACGCAGGCCGTTGGCCGCCAGCCGATCAATATGAGGTGTTTTTAACTGGGTGGCCCCGTTGCAACCGACATCCCCGTAGCCCAGGTCATCTGCCATGATGACAATGATATTTGGCTTTTCGGCCCCCTCAACAGGGTTCAATCCAACAGTACAGCAGAGTGCCAAAAGGGTTAAAACGGTTCTCATGGGTCACAAGCTTTCTAGGAAACAAGGGGGTCAAGAGGCGTGTCTTGCAAGTGAAATTACATCTTCACACAATGGGGTGTAGAACGCAATTAGTCGAGGGATTAAGTTTACGGGAAATGAATCACCACGAATCACACTTACCCGAGGAAGCATTCTACGTTTGCGACAGCTGCGGTGAGGAGATCGTCATCCCGCTTGACCTGTCGGCTGGTAGCGACCAACAGTACGTGGAAGATTGTCCCGTCTGTTGTCGGCCGAACGTGATCCACGTTAACGTTGATGACGACGGTATCGTACAACTGCGGGCAGCAGGAGAATAAGCCAGCCGATGACTCAAACCCTTTGCACCCGCTGTACCCACTTGAAGGAAGTTGTCTCAGGGACCGGCTCCCGCTTCCTACTCTGTCAATTGTCCTCCACTGACCAGCGATTTCGGAAATACCCTCCGCAACCAGTTATTGATTGCAGCGGCTTTGAACCAGCAACCCCTCAACCGAACGAGTCATGAACATGAATTTTTCTTTCCGCCTGACACTGATTCTGCTGACCTGCTTGTTAACCCTTCCAACGCTCTGCACCGCCCAACCCGCTGCGAGAACGGTCTTTAACGATGATGCCCAGATGCTCATGGAAGCACCAACCGAAGGAGCTACCAAGTTCGTCCAGCAATGGCTCGACCGTGAGGTGGCAGCCGTCAAGTTTTCCACGTTCGTCTTCCTGACCACGACACCCGACCTTTGCACTTATGACACCCGGGTCGGTGAAACCTACGGCGACCGTTTTGGTCCCGACTACCGTGGTGGTTGGGCACCGGGAATCCGCGCACTACGCAGTGAAGGAACTGATGCCTTGAAAGTCGTCACCAAGCATATGCATAGCAAAGGAAAAGAGGTGCTGGCGGCGATCCGCATGAGCGATACGCACCACCGGGAGATCAGTACCGAGTCCCCTCTTTGCTCACTCTTTGCCGTGAAGAATCCGCAATTTGTCATCCGGCAACCGGATCAGCGCACCAACGAAACAGCCCTGGATTACTCGTACCCGGAAGTCCGTGCCCATCGCCTGGCGATCATGAAAGAAGTCGTCGAGGAATATGACGTCGATGGCCTCGAATTAAACTTCGTCCGCTGGGCCAAGCATTTTCCACGCGATAAAGGTCGTGAGAAAGCTGACATCCTGACGCGCTACGTCGGAACCATCCACAAGATGATGGCAACCGCTGCCGGCAAGCGGGGACGTAAGCCATTGACACTCGGTGTACGCATCCCCGAATCGATCGAAGCCTGCTGGCGTGCGGGCGTCGACATTGAAACCTGGGTCAAACGTGGCTGGATCGACTACGTGGTCCTCTCCACCTGGAACAACACAGATCCGAATCTGCCGGTGGGAGAATTCACCCGTTTCACCAAGCCAGCCGGCGTCGACACAATCGTAGTGATGGGAAACATGATTGGCTGTATCTACGGTGGCCCACCACAAATCTTGGATCGACCGATTGCAATGTCAGCCAAACACAAGAGCGAAAGTTACCTGGCGATGCTACTGACAGCAGCCGAGGCACGAGGGGCCGCAGCCAACTACTACGCTGCCGGGGCCGACAGCATTTCCTTCTGGAACGTGGGAATTCATTTTGGGGGTGAAGTAACCGCAGCTCCCGAACAGCGAAAGCGGATTGCTGACTGGACACAAGCGGTCATTACACCGGAACGTGTCTACCAGGGGCCACGCACCTACCGCTACCTGCCGATGGGAAAGGGCATCTCCACGCGAAAACCACCGCTTCGCAACTATCCCTGGTACGACGAAGGATTCAGTCCCCTGGGACACAAGAACAGCCCCGTGCTAACCTTTCCTGATGACCAACTCGGAAAACGCCAGGTCTTCCCTTTCCAAATGGCCGATGGTCGTGACGGCAAACCGCTAACAGGAAAGTTAACCTTGTGGGTCTACCACTTGAATAAGCAAGACCAGCTGACCGTCGATATCAATGGAAAAATCGTGGCGGCAGAGAACATTCGTCGCCTGCCAGTCGGCCAACGCCGTGGTGGCCTGCCGGGCCAGCGATTAGAAATCTCGCTGGCGAACTGTCCTCCCTTTCGGGGGCAAAACCAGCTAGGTTTGACACTCAAGAAACTTGTCGGCCAGCACCAGGCTCCGCCCTATACCGAGGAGTTGGAGATTACCGTCAGTCGCTCACCGTGAAGCTCCGAAAAACGACCGGTTGAATTATCTGCGGAGCAACCTTGGTGGCTGCTTTGGCAGGTACTCGAGTTGCCGCTGGAACCGGTTGCGGTGCAGGCGTGACGGCGGCGGAACCACCTTTTTTCGTTTCACAACCCTTGCCATCACGAATCTTCCATTCGTAAGTGCATTTTTCACCGGCTTTGCCGTCAACTTTTTTGAGCACTTTGACGGTTTTCACGCGGCCACACTTCTTCGGCTGGCCTTCTCGACCACAGTTCTTCTCGTCTTTCGTATCACACTTTAAGCCACACAGTTTGCCGAGCGAAAAACTGAAGGTATATGACGGGATGCAAATCTCTTTGCATTCGACTTCATAAGCGCTCTTCTTCACCGACTTGGTGACTGGAACTGCTTCACAGACCTTGTTACTCGAATCGGGGCAAACCTTCTTTCCCTTTTTCGCACAGGATTTTTCAGCTGCCAAGACAACTTGGCTCACTAGCAAGAGCGCCGTAATCGTGGCAATGATGCGTATCTTATTCATTGGAAGCTTTCTCCAAATTCGTCTCTTGAATAATCAGTTTATTTGATTGCAAACAGAGATTCTCTGTTGCTTAAAAATCAACCATGAAACGGCTGCCGATAATCTCGTATTCAGCCAGGTCGCCGGCACCATTCTCAATGTCGCCGTTGATATAGTTGAACTGTACGCGGGCATTGGCAGTCCAGTACCAGTTCACGCCGAGGGTGAAGCTGTTAGCGATCACGCCATCCGCGGTATGCCCAGGAATGGTAAGAACATCCGAGAAATCAGCCATTGACCAGCGGGCAGCAAGTTGCCAGGCACCGATACCACGGGCTGTTTTCCCGTCAGCAGTTCGAACCATGAAGAACTCTTCGTGGGGCTTGATGCGATCAAGCGTACCGCTACTGCGTTTCCAGGGCATGAGTTCACCCGTCAGGAAGTAGGAAACGTATGCGTAAGCACCATGCGTGTGAACCAGTTGACCAGAATTCAAGGTCATCCAGGAGTTTTGAATTTCTCCTACCATCTGCACTGGCCCAAAGTTCAAGACACCTTCGAGGGCCAACATGTCGTAAGTGGTCGCGTCCGCGATCGTATCAGTGTTCAACCATCGGTTGTTCGAACGTGCTTCGGGACGCGTACGAAAACGAGTTTCCGTACTATCCTCATCAACCTCGGCATGGGTGCCGGCAACAGCAAAGTGACCATAACCGCGACCGCCGGAAGCTTCGTCATACCAGAACGTGCTCGCCAAGCGACCGGCAAATTCAAGTGACCCGTGATCATTCACGTAGTTACCACTGCCAGAGATGTCCCGGCTGTTGTAGAGACCATAGCGCCAGTTCCAGCCCTGATCCTCGGAAACACCGTACGAAACCAAACCCCAACGTCGAGCATCCTGGTTGTATGCTTCAATGATGAAAGGTCGTTCCAGGAATACGTTGAAACGACTACTGTTCAAATGGTCTAAACCGTAGGGTCGTTTTTGATTTCCCACCAACAGGGTCTGAAGCAAGGGCAAATCTCTCCAACCCAGGTAGACGTCCTTGAAGGCAGACTCATGGGGGTTAGCCCAATCCATTTCAATCTTGTACCGCATGTTCCCAGACAAATTTCCAGATACACCAAAACGAACGCGGCGGAAACCAAGCTTGTTTTGTGGGTTATCCCCTTCAAGGGTTTCTACCGCAGCGTTATGTGCGGGATAGCCCCAGTAATCCGCATGGACACGACCGGAGACCTTCATCGTCGATGCCGAAGATCCCGTGTCCACCTTGTTCTTCATGGCAGACTGCAGATCTGCGATTTGATCCGCCTGCTCGTCGAGAGCCGCGGCCAGGGTATCGAGTGAACTCGCAACCGAGCCGCCATTGACAAACGTTGTATAATCGTCTTCTGCCTGCAGAAGATTTCCTATCAGAGATAACCCAAAAAGAGCAACCAGGGTTAAATAGAATCCGTTTTTCATTACTTCGCATCCCCATCCTTGAGATTACATACTGCCGTCCGCAACTTACCATGTGTGCTATTTCATCGCTTCAACTGGTTACCGCGCAGAGCGCGTTCAGCAATGCCACTTGAAACCGAAGTAAGCTACGTATGGAATTAATCGGGTCAAGCTACCCAAACCAATTATTAAGATTCAATTTGCAACGGAAAACTATACGAAGAGCTGTTCGTCTCTCGCCGGTGCAAGCGCTATAACCGGTAAGGTTTTCCTGGCTTGAAATCCGGTAGCAACTTGGAATGCCGCTAACGGACTGAGCGTTCACAGGCTCCCAACACGACTACGTCCGTTCATTACGGTGCCACGGGAACTGGCAAAAGATGAGGCTGCGGGGCCGCTTCAATCAACATCCACTGCCGATTGACCGACAGATCTCGATAGTTGTCGACGTGACCGCTGGGCCACTTCACTTCCAACTGGTTAACCTGTTGCTCACTGCCAATACCAATCAGCAACTGCCGCTGGTTCGAGGCCTGGTAACCGTCGCCGGCCGTCAACTGCCGGACCAGTTGACGCGGTTTGTCTCCACCCACTACCAGGGTCACCGTGGCTCCGATCGCATCGCGCTGGCCGCTGGTGCCGCGCAACCGAATAGCCAGGTAATTACCAGTCTGTGCCGTGGTATTAGTCAAAACGGCAACTGGGGCATCAAGATGGTAAACGACAAAATCGGCTTTGCCATCACGATCCAAGTCAGCGGCGGCCAACCCACGACCGAGTAACTTGCGGCGGAAGTAGGGACCGGCTTCTTTTCCCTGCTCCTGGTAAGTCCCTTTGCGATTGGTGAGAAACTGGGGCGGCATCTGAAAAGGGATATCCTGGTAGGTAAAATCATCAATATGTCCATTGGCAACCACGAGGTCAGGGTGGCCATCATGTTGGGCATTGAGAAACTGGGTGCCAAAACCGTGCAGGTTAAAACCGGATTGCCGAAGTCCTGCCTGTCGGGTCCCGTCATGAAATAACCCGCCGGCCTGCTGCACGTAAAGCGTATTGGATTCCTTATAGAAATTAGTCACGAAGAGATCGACCAGGCCATCCTGGTTATAGTCCTCGACGGCAATCCCCATGCAAGCTTGGGCCTTCCCCTCGCGATCGTAAGCCAGGCCTCGAATGACTGCCTGTTCAGCAAACCTGCCTGGTGATTGACTGGCCCGGGTAAAGTAAAAGTTAGCTGTCATATCATTGGCAACAAACAGGCTCAATTTCCCACTCCCTTCGAAATCGGCGGCCACGATTCCCAGGCCCTTGCCATCAGCAACGACGATTCCCATCGTCTCGCTGGCCTCCTGGAACTGACCGTTACCCAGGTTCAGGAACAGGCGATCTTGTTGAGCATCAAACTCGGTCGGTGAACAGGAACGCGCCTTACCACCAGCCTGGCTGCAAATCAGGTCAAAAACGTTATCACCGGAGAGATAATTCACTTCGTAGAGGTCGGCCAGGCCATCCTGGTTCAAGTCGGCGACCAGGCAACTGGTCGTCCAGCGTTTGCCACCAATGCCTGCTTGCTCGGTCACATCCTGGAAAGTTCCATCTCCATTGTTGGCATACAGGCGATTCTCACCAACGTTCGCCAGGTAGATGTCGGGGTATCCGTCATTGTTGTAGTCACCAATTTGAACTCCCTGGCTAAAACGGTTGTCCCCCAAACCACTCTGCTCCGTCACATCCTGGTAACTACCGTTGCCCAGATTGCGAAACAGTCGGTCTCGGTGTTGTTGCTGATCAGGATC